>CAXRHS010000393.1:0-4050 GCA_964230235.1 Myxococcota bacterium | reverse complement strand
AGAACATGCTCCAGATCGCGGTGCCGCCCTTTCGCAGCAAGGCGATTCTGGCGACGCCGGACGGCGCCCACATCGCCCCGGTTGCGCAGGCGGTGGCGGATGGCAAAGTCGTCGTGCACATCGCCCACCGCTTGCCGCTCGAAAAAGCCCAACAGGCCCAAGACCTCAGCCAATCCGGGCGTGTCGTCGGCAAGATCGTGCTGCTGGTGGATCGTCCGGCCGCGTAATCCGCGCTACACTGCCGCCGCACCGTGACAGTGGTGCCCCACGGGACCGAATTGGGCGTCCAGACCGACGACCTGGCGGCCGACGGTCGCGACGACGCAGGCGCCCTGATCGCGCTGCACGCCAACGCAAATACAGAACCCTGGTCGAATTGGCCGCGCTTTGGACCGGCGCGATGAGGCGGCGATGACGTTGCTGGATCTCTCCAATCCCCTGTCATTGCAAGACATGATTGCCGTGGCCCGCGGGCGTGCCCGCATCGTGCTTGGCGCAGTTGGCCGCCAGCGCGTCTTGCGAGCCCGCGCCGTGGTCGACGCCTTCGTGCGCGATCACGCGATCGCCCGCTACGGCATCAACACCGGGTTTGGCGCCCTGGCCGAAGTCGTCATCCCCGACAGCGAACTGGCCGCGCTGCAGATCAATCTGGTTCGATCGCACGCATGCGGAGTTGGCCCGGATCTGCCGGTTGAGGTGGTCCGCGCCATGATGGTGCTGCGCGCCAAAGTGCTGGCCGCCGGCCATAGTGGAGTTCGCCCTGAACTGATTGACCTTTTGTGTGAACTGGTCAACCGCGGCGTCCACCCGCGCATCCCGGCGCAAGGGTCGGTGGGTGCTTCCGGTGATCTCGCGCCGCTGGCGCACCTGGCCCTGGTGCTGATTGGCGAAGGCGAAGCGGAATTCGCCGGTTGCGTGCACGATGGCGGTCAGGCGCTGGCCCTCGCCGGGCTGCAACCCGCGGTGCTGCAAGCCAAAGAGGGCCTGTCGCGCAGCAACGGCACCCAGGCGATGACTGCCATCGCGCTGCTTGCGCTGGACCGGGCCGACGCCTGCTGCCGCCATGCCGACCTGTGCGGTGCGATGACGGTCGAGGCGCAACTGGCCACGGACAAGGCCTTTGACGCTCGCATCGTGGCGCTGCGGCCGTATCCCGGCGCGCTGGCCAGCGCGGCCAACTTGCGCGACTTGACCGCCCACAGCCCGCTGATTGCCAGCCATGCCGGCCCTGGCGACCACAAAGTCCAAGACCCGTACAGCATTCGCTGCATGCCGCAAGTCCATGGCGCCGTGCGCGATGCCTTGGGTTTCTTGCGCCAGACCTTGGAAGTCGAGATCAACGCCGTCACCGACAACCCGCTCATCTTTGCCGGCGACGCCGCCGATCACGCCCACACCGCGATCCTGTCGGGCGGCAACTTTCACGGCCAGCCGGTCTCGATTGCCTGCGACGCCGCGCGGTTGGCGCTGGTCAGCCTCGCGTCGATGTCCGAGCGCCGCATCGAGCAACTGGTCAATCCGATGCTCAATTCCGGCCTGCCGCCCTTTTTGGCCCGCCAAAGCGGCTTGAACTCCGGCTTCATGATCGCCCAGGTCACCGCCGCGGCGCTGGTCAGCGAGAGCAAGGGGCTGGCGATGCCGGCGTCGGTGGACTCGATCCCGTCGAGCGCCAACAAAGAAGACCACGTGTCGATGGGTCCCATTGCCGCGCGCCGCTTGACCGACGTCGTCGCCAACACCGAGGCCGTGCTCGCGATTGAGCTTTTGTGCGCCGCGCAGGGCATCGATCAGCGCGCGCCGATCGGCCCCGGACCGGCCACCGGCGCTGCCCTGCAAGCACTGCGGCGGCATGTCGCGACCCTCGAAACCGACCGGGCGCTCTACCGCGACATCGCGACCGCTACCAGCCTGGTGCGCGACGGGACGCTGCTCGCCGCCGCTGGCGCGCAACTGACCAGCCAGGCATTGCGCTAGCCAGATCCCCCGAACTAGCGAAAATGACGAGGCATCGCGAAGTCCAGCGGGGCAACGCCGCAGAACCTTTTGCTTTGCTGCACAGATTCTGCTAACGTTGCATGCACGGCGCAACTTCGCGGCGCAAGCGCTTTTGGGCGCAGACGCACAGGTGGATCCAGAACCGCTATTGGCGACCGCGTCGCTCGCTTCCGGCAACGACTCCGCCGCCTTGTCCGCCCTGCTTCTGGTCGTCGCGCTGCTCGCGTGCTTCCTCTTTGCCGGCACCGAAACCGCCATCACCTCGATGGGTGAAATGCGGGTCAAGAAACTGCTCGAAGGCCACCACGGCCCCGATGGCCTCTTGCAGTTGTGGCTGCACCGACCATCCGAAGTACTGACGACACTTTTGACCGGCAATACGCTGGCCTCCGTCGCGGCCTCGTCGATCGCTACATCGCTGACCATGTCGATGTGCCAGCGTTACGGCCTGGACGCCGACTGGACCGATTGGGCGGTCGCCGCTGCCGTCGCTGGGCTCGGCGCCATCATCCTGGTCGCCGGCGAGATTGCCCCCAAGACCCTGGCCAAGCACCATCCCGACTGGTTCATCCAGCCGATGCACGCAGTCTGGTGGTTTCACCGCGCGACGCGTTGGTTCTCGGCCGGCATGATCTGGTCGGCGATGCACATCGTGCGCGGTCTGGGCGGAGACGCCCACCACAAGGGCGTCGAAGTGACCGAAGCCCAGATCGAAGACATGGTGCGACTGGGCAATGAATCCGGGTCGTTGCCCGAGAACGAGGGCGACATCTTGCAAAGCGTGTTCAAGCTGTCGGACACGATGTTGACCACCATCATGACCCCGCGGACCAAGATGGCTGCCTTGTCGCTCGACGCCACCCGCGAAGAAGTGCTGGCCGAGGTGCGCTCCAGCCGGTGGTCGCGCTACCCGGTTTATGCCAAGACACCCGATGAGATCGTTGGCTTTTTCTACGCCAAGGACTTGTTCGACCCCAAGATCGGCTTTGATCCGTTCACCAGCAAACCGCGTCTGTTTCGCTTGAGCGACCACCTGCACGAGCCGATGCGCCTGCCCGGCACCATGATGGCCATGGACGCACTCAAAGAATTCCAGCGCAAGAAGATGCATCTGGCCGTGGTCATGGACGAGCACGGCGGCACCGAGGGCATCGTGTCGCTCGAAGATGTGCTCGAGGAACTGGTCGGCGACATCTACGACGAGTACGACGAGCCCAAGCCCGAGATCGTGCAGACGGCGGCGACGCTTTGGACCTTGGACGGCGGGACCGAACTGCGCGAGCTGGCCGACTCGTTTGATGTCGATCTACCCGAGACCGAGTCCACTACGGTCGGTGGCTTCGTGGTCGAGCACCTGGGGCACCTGCCCGAGATCGGCGACACCTTGCAGTGGCAAGAGCTGACGTTTCGCGTGCTCGACGCCGACGATACCCGCGTCAAGCGGCTGGAGTTGCAGTGCAATCCCGCGCGGGCCAGGACGCCGCCGCAAACGGCCGCGCAAAAGCGCCAGACCGGGGCCTATTCGGTGCCGCAGGTCGCAGCCGCGACGACGCTGGCGAACTAGCGGCCCGAATAGAACCGCATCGCATCGATTGCGTGCTTGTTTGCCGGTCTTGCGGGCGCATTCGGGCAACGCGTCGCGTCGCTTCCCCGCAACCGATTCTTGGGTACCGACCGCGTTTTTCTTGCCGGGTTGCCTGGCCGATTGGCGCTACGCCGCCTCGGCGTCGCCTGCGGCAGCCTTGAGCATCGGCTCCAACTCGCCGCGCTGATACAGGTCGACGGTGATGTCGCAGCCGCCGACCAACTCACCTTTGACGTACAGCTGCGGAATGGTCGGCCACTGGCCGTATTCTTTGACCCCCTCGCGGATGTCCGGGTCCTGCAGCACGTTGACAGCCGAGAACGCGACGCCGCACGCCTTGAGGGCCTCGACGGTGCGCGCGCTAAAGCCGCACATGGGCATGCCCGGCGTGCCTTTCATGAAAAGGACCACGGGCTTGGACTTGACGAGGTCGTCGATTTCTTTGCGGATGTCGCGCATGTTGTGCACTC
>CAXRHS010000392.1:0-12438 GCA_964230235.1 Myxococcota bacterium | reverse complement strand
CGAAACGGCACCCCGTCGGACGATCGCGGAGGCGTCCGGATCGGCGCGCCAAAGGCAATCAGGAACCGTGGGTGCTTGGGTCGGGGCGACCGGATTTGAACCGACGACCACTAGTCCCCCAGACTAGTGCGCTACCAGGCTGCGCTACGCCCCGAGGTGTGCGCCGGCCCGCAAGGGGCCGAAGCGGGGCGGTAGTGTACGCCTGGGGCGGGGATTGTTCAACTGCGGGTAGGCGGCGCCGGCAACCCAACCAGAAGCCAAAATTCGGTAATAGAGTCGCCGTGGATTCTGTTGTAACGCCTTATCGGCCGTCTGAACACGCCAGCGCGAACGCCAACGCCGCACACGCCTGCTGCATCGTCTGGTCGCTGGCGGCACCTACCCAAACCGACAAGGCCGCCTTGCTCACCGACGTCACGTGGTCCAGGTTGGCCACGCACGGCGCCTTGAGTCCCTCGGCGACGCCCAATGCGACTTCGCTTGGCAGGCCGCGCATGGTCGAGGTGACAGGCGCGACCACCACACGGTGCAGCGCCAGCACGGCAGAATCGCGGGTCAGCACCAGCACGGGGCGACGCTTGTCCGGGGATGGCAGGTCGCATAGCCAAATATCGCCGCGGCGGATTACTCGGGCCATGCCGCCCCCTCGCCAAATCCGCCAAATTCTTCTTCGGTCGGCGGGAACTGGCTGTACGCTCGCCGGTAGTCGGCGGCGATGCGTTGTTCTGCTTTCGCCGCCAACCAGCGACGAACTGCTGTGCGCACGACCGCCGAGCGGCCTGACACCTGGACCTCTGCATCGGCGTCGAGTTCGCGGATTAGGTCTTCTGGCATGGTGACTTGGACGGCTATCATGGGTGTTCTCCACAAGAGTGACCACAGCTTATACAGGTATCTGGCGTACATCAAGGGCAAGTAAGCGCAATCGGGCGCCGCGTCCAAGGCCGCCATCTCGGGCAACACCGCCAGCGCACGGTTCGGTATTTGACCGTACAGAACCACAAGCGGACAATCGCCAAGGCGGGTAGCCAGCGCCCAATCCCCGCCCTTCCACCGCCGGCCACCGGCCCGACCCAGGCCCCTGCATGGACTCGCCCGACATCCTGGCCGCAATCGCCGCCGGGGAGAGCGACCGCGTCGAATTCAAAGCCAAACTGGCGATCGAACGCATCAAGGAAGCCGTCTGCGCCTTCGCCAACACCGATGGCGGCGTGGTCATCCTGGGCGTTGCCGACGATGGCGCCATCGTTGGTCTCACCCCCAGCCGCGACGAAGTGCAAAAAACCCTGACCAACCTGCTGCAATCCGGTCTGAGCGCACCGGCGCGGGCCTACCTGGGCTGCACTGCGGTCGACGGAATGTGGCTGCATTGGCTGGATGTGCCGCGGCAGCGCGGGCCGATGCCGCTCAATGTTGGCGGTCGCATCCGGGTTCGCCGCGGTCGATCCAACCACGAAGCTTCAGGCGCTGAGTTGCAGGACCTTTTCAACCATTTTGGCCTGGTGTTGACCGAAGAGCAGTTGGTCAGCAACACCTCGATCGACGACATCGACTTGCGCACCTTCTATGCGTGGTTGAGCAGCCAAGGCGTCGACGTGACCACCGCGCCCCAAGCCGATCCCGTCGATGACCTGCGCAACCACGGTGCCCTGTGCGACCGACCCGGTTCGCGCGAGGCGACGCTGTATGGGTTGCTGTGCTTTGGAAAGAAGCCGCAGGCGCACCGGCAAATGGGCGGCCACTTCATCCACTGCGCGGCCTATGCAGGCACGTCGCTGGCTGACCAAGCGTATTCCGTGGCCGAAGCCGTCGGTTGCGTCGACCAACAGATCGAGGATGCTGAGCGCTGGTATCGGATGCTCGGTCACCGCGAGCGCGTGTAGGGCCTATACCGCCAAGAGCAAGGTGCGCTGCCCAGTGCGGTGATTCGCGAGGTGCTGACCAACGCGGTGGCTCACCGCGATTACGCGATATCCGGCGGCAAGGTGTTGTTCAACGTGTTCACCGATCGGGTCGAGGTCATCAGCCCCGGCGAACTGCCGAACCATGTACGCAAAGAAGGGGTGCTGCGCGGTGCGCTGACGCTGTCGCGCAATCAGATAATTGCCAACTTCTTGTTCACCAAGCGCTTCATGGACCGCCGCGGGTTGGGGTACCTCAAGATTACGCGATTGCTGCGCCAGGCCGGGCACCCGGATCCGGTTTTGGAAGACGACCGCTTGGGGCGCATGGTTCGCGTGCGGTTGGCGCTTGGCGGGAGCGTTCGCTGAGCCGAAGTGACGTGGCGGTAGCGGGGTTTGCGCGGTGGGCTGCCTAGAAAGGCGAACGGAGCCTTTCCCCTGTGCTTCAACCGGCTTGACTCCCGGCCGCGTTGTGATTACGGTGATCACAGTTGCCCCGCGGAGCCTGCATGCCAACGACGCATACGCCATCACGAGGCCAGCCGCAATCGCGCACGCTCGCGCTCGCCAAGATAGGCAATTCCCGCGGTGTTCGTTTGCCAAAGGAAGTGCTTGCGCGCTACGGCATGTCCGACGCCGTGGTCATGGAGCTCCGGCCAGAAGGCGTGCTCTTGCGTCCCATGGACGACCCGCGGGTGTCGTGGGAAACGACCTTCGCTGAAATGGCCGCCGAGGCCGAAGATTGGAGCGACCTCGACTCCGCGAGCGGCGATGGGCTCGACACCGTTTTATGGCACAACCCATGATCGAGCGCTATGGCATCTATTTCGAGCAGTTAGACCCAGTGGTTGGCAGTGTGATGGCCAAAGTGCGGCCGGTCGTCGTCGTCAGCCCCGACGCCATGAACCGGCACCTGGACACTGTGGTGGTCTGTCCGCTGACCAGCAAACTGCATCCACGGTGGCGCAGCCGCGTGCAAACAATGTGCGCAGGGAGACCCGCAGAAGTCGCGGTGGACCAGATCCGCACCGTCAGCAAGCGCCGGTTAGGTGATCGGATTGACATGTTGGCGGACGACGCTGCGGCGAGGTTGCGAGGAGTTGTTTTGGAGTTGTATGCGGTGTAGGTGAGCCCAGGTGGTTATTTGCCCGGCCGGGGCGGGTCTTGTGCAATGGGGTCGAGAACCAGGGCGACCAGGTGCTCGGCGGTGGTGCCGGCTAGGACATACACGAGGCGTTTGGTGGAGGCCACCACGAATTGCCGACGGCCCAGCTTGCCGCGGGCGACTTGAACGGTAGCCAAGGCTTGGCCGGCTGTGGCGATAACGCAGCGGCTGGGCAACGAAAAAGGCATGGTTCCACAGGTGGCGCTTGTCACGTTGGCCCCTTTCTGCGTTCAGTCCAGCGTCGCCGCTAGGTAGAAGCACGCCGCGGCGTAGCACCACTCCCAAAACGTCGTCGACGAGCTACCATAGCGCGCCCGCTGATAGCCAACGGCCAAGCGCCCGACGCAATCTGGGATTTGTACGGTTGCAGCTGCGATCCGGCCGGCGAACCACATATCCACGGCTTCGTTGGTGTCGCCGCGTGCAGCCGCTTGCGTGGCCAGGTGGTGTGTGACGGCCAGAACCGATGCGGCGGCCTCTTCACTTGCGGACAACGGCTTGCTCTTGACGACTTTCCACGCCATAAAAACCTCCTGAGTTACGCCGCGGTAGGCGAGGCCAAAAGTGCTGCGAGCCGCGCCCGCGTTGCGCCGATATCCCGGCCTTTCAGGGCACACGCGCTTGCCGCAATCTTGCCGCGTTGCGCGACTGGTGTGGCCAGCCGATCCCGCCAACTTTGCATTGCCGCCTCGGCAGCTGCATGCGCATGCGCCGCCTTTGCAGCTATTTCCGGGTTGGCCGCGCCTCGTAGCGCCCTGGCAATGGCGACCGCGTCGTGCAGTTGCGCCGCTACGGCCTCGACCAACTTCGGGTCGGCCAGCATATGGTGTGGTTCAAGCAAACTGGCGAGCCCTTGCAACTGCGCTGCTCCGCTCGCTAATTCGTGCACGACAAACAGCAAGTCGTCGCGGGCGACGTGGACCGATTCGCCAGCTTGAGATGCAGCGACAGCGGCGACCAAGTTCAAGCGGGCGCGGGCGTCGCGCAGCGGCTTGGTGATTTGCACAATGGCCAAACGGTTGCCGATTTCGGCGGCTACGCGCAGGGTCGCCTCCATGGCCGTCAGCTGATCAGCCAATTGGTCGAAGCGGCGTTTGACGTACCACATGGTCGTCGCTTGGAGCGCAACTTGGGCCACGCCGAGGCCGACTGCGGCGTTGGCTTGCCAGGGCACGGAAGCGGCGGCAACGGCTTTTGGTAAAGGCGGCGTTGGCGAGGCTGCGGACTGCCGGGTCGCGAAGTATTGAGCGGCGGCGACTGCGCCCTTGGCCGCCAGCGCCACTGGCGCGCCGTTGCCCGAGAAAGTGCTCCGCAACTGCTCAACCCCTTGGCGGATGGGCCGAACGACGCCTTCGACTTCGGCTGCAACGGCGTCGATGCGCTGCAAGGCGGGCGCGACATCGCGGTCGACAGTGCGCTGTAACTGACCCATCGTCTGCTGGGCCTGCGCCATGGTGTTTTCGGCCGTAGGCAGCGACCGCTGTGACAGCCGCCAGGCGGCCAGCGCCAGGGAACCAAGGAGCGCTATGCCGCTGAGCAGCAAGAGCGCGTACAAGGACTCGATGATCATGGGGAACTCCTTTGCCAGTACAAGATGAAGGGTAGGTAGCGAACTGCGATCACAGGCTCCACAACGACTCCCCAAGCGATTTTGTCTTTCGTTTCCTGCGACATCGCGGAAACACCTTTGCTACAAGCGCAATTGCGCATGAAAATCATCGCCGTACTCCAACCGCAGCATGGCGATATCGAACACCGTCGGCAGTGTCTTGCGCATGGCCGGCGAGGCGATGTCGGCCACGAGCCACGCGGTCAAGGCGACGTTGACCACTGGAATTGCCATGCCCGCCGCCCGCGCGGCAGTCGCAGCGGCTTGGCGGGCCGCGAACCAGCTGCCAGTCTGCAGGACGAGGCGCCGCACCACAGCCGCCACCGCGCGGGCGCCGACTTGCTTGACCAATGTCGCCCACATGGCCGCCGTCACGGCGCCTTTGATCGCAGACGCGGCGTAGTGGACGTTGTGCTCGCCCACTTTCTGACGCAGCTCTTCGAGTTCGGTCTCGCCCGCGCCTTTGTAGTGCGTTTCCAAGGCAGTGAAGAGCGCTTGTTGTTCCAGCCAAGCGGCGTCGTCCACTTTGTCGGCCGGGATGCTCTTGACGCCGATCTCCTCGGCAACGTCGCGGGCTACTTCGGCGTAGCTGACGCCGTCGCCAAGCCTGAAAAGGGTGGCGATGGTATTGCTGCCGTCGAGCTCAATTTCTTGCACGAGCTTGGTGAAGGCCGCGCTGTCGGTGCCTTCGGCGATGTCGTGGCGGGTGAAGATGCCGCGAACGGTGGCCTTGGCTTCGTCGTTGGCGTTGGCGGCGACGAAGCTCAGGAAAGCGGCGAGTTCGGAACTGCTGGTGTGCATCGGGGCCTCAGTGCGCAGTCGGTTGCGCTGGCACGAAGTAAAGCAAATTGCGTGCCAACCGCTGCAGAGGGCCTATCGTCTGAGGTGACAGGCAACGTGTGCTGTAATTATGCGCAGTTGTGCAGATTGCCTGCTGCGTGCAAATGAACTACATTACATCACGGATGATTTCACATGATTGATAACGACGATTCTAGGGACCCGCCGCCGCCAGCAGTTGCGTTCGCGCGCCCCGACGACATGTCGATTGAAGACCTGGCGCGCTTGTTCGACCGCGGCGCCGGCGACCGTGCTGCGAAAATTGCCGAAGTCATAGACGAGCTGCCCTTGGGTCTGCGTGCCTCCCTGGACGGGTTTGGCCGTGAACGGGTCGCAGCCGTACTGAACGCATTGGGGAAATGGTTGCGCGACGCCGAGGATGCCAGCCTGCTCAGCGTCTACGGCGGCGTGTTCACCCGTAGACTGCTGCACGAAACCTTTGGCGCAAACTTGGAAAGCGCGCGATTGGGCCTAGCGCGTCGGCGCCGCGTCCTCGTCGTCGGCGAAACCGGTGTCGGCAAAGAACAGATCGCCCAAATGACGGCGCGGGCTGTGGTGGCCTTGGGGCCGGTGCCGGAGCCGTCAAAAGTGCTGTCGTTCAACGTGGCGGCGGTGCCTGAAAACCTGGTGGCGGCAACGCTTTTTGGCCACACCAAGGGCGCCTTCACCGACGCCCGCGGCGAACGCAAGGGCCACATCCGCGCGGCAGGCCCCTTCGGCTGTCTCCTCTTGGACGAAGTCGGCGAAATGGCCGCGCCAATGCAGGCGCAGTTGCTGCGCTTCTTGCAAGACGATGAGTTCTTGCCGGTCGGCAGCGATCTGCCGGTGCGGGTGCCGCTGCACGTGGTCGCCGCTACTTGCCAACCGCTGGCTGAATTGCAGGCCGGCAAAGTTCTACGGCCTGACCTGTATCAGAGGCTGAAAGTGACCGAGATTGCAGTGCCATCGCTGCGGGAAACGCTGGCGACGCCGGGGCAGACCAAGCGAGTGGCGCAGGCCCTTTTGGCGCGGGCTTTCAAGGAGTATCTGCCCGAATTGCCGGCCGGCGCGCTAGCAGACCCGGCGAAGCTTGCGGCGGTGAACAAACGCATTCGCGATCGCCGGGTCGCCATCGAAGGCCAGGCTAGTGCCGTGCGGGCTGTGGTGCGCGAATTGCTGCCGACTTTTGCGTGGCCGGGCAACTTGCGCGAGTGCGTCGGCTGGATTGTGCAGTTGCTAGGGCGCTGGCACGGCGACGCGCTTGCGGCGGACCTGCCGAAACTGCGCGCCGTCGCGGCGGATCTGTTGCCGCGGGAAGGCCGGGTGGTGGCGTCCGGCGCAGGCGATCTGCCAGAAGTGCCGTGGCCGCTGCACGTGGATGAAGGCCTGCTGCGGCTAGAGCACTGGTACTACAAGCGGGCCTGGGCGCAGGCGGGCGGTAGTGTGCGCGCGGTGGCGGAGCAGGTTGGCGTCGACTATCAGGTGGCGTTGCGGCGGACGAGGGTCTTGGGGTTGCGGTAGCGTCAAGCGCCCGCCAACCTCGCCAACGCCGTGTCCACACCGACGCAAGCAACGCCGCCAACATGGCCCAACGCCAGCAAATCCTCATCGCCGCTGACGACCCAATGCGCGCCGCCGGCAAGTGCGGTGGCAATCACGATGTCGTCGTCGGGATCCCGACACACGCGCAATTGGGGATGGGGCGTGACAAAAATCGCATTTTCGCCAACAGATGCGACCAATTCAGTTGCTGTCAGTCCCTTTGCGGCGATGCGCGCTTTGAACTTCGGCCGCGCCAGCACCTCGGCCAACTCAGCCGCGAGCTCGCTGCACAGCACCAGCTGCAATTCGGGATGCCGCAGCAGAATCAGAGGTTTACCGCCCCAAAGCAGGGCTGAGACCAGAACATTGGTGTCAACAACCGCAAGAATCACGCCCCGCGCGCCCTTCGCTCCCGCCGGACGGCTTTGACCTCGGCCACAATTTCATCCATAGGCATCGGCTCTTGAGCCTCGCCTACCGCTAGTTTGTCGGCAAGGTCGTCAAGCGCCGACCGCCCGGCAAGTTGGCCGCGAATCCAGCGAACCAGGGCCTCGGTTTGCAGCAGCGCGCCGGTCCGCGGGTCAGCGGCGAGTTCATCAGGCAGTTGAACGACGACGGCTGTCATGCGCCTGCTCCGAGCGCAGCGACGCTTACGCTGCGTGGCTTTCATTGTAGTTGCGGTTGCGCGGATGGCAATGCGCGCAAGGCGATCAGACAGGGCGATCGCAAACTCGAAACCCCGCTCCGCAGTTGACAGATATTACCAGGTGCGATCCTCTACCTCGCCGCAGACCGTGATCTGCGGTACGTTTCGATGGCACCAGAAACCGGATACATTCGACTTCTAAAGGGATTATCGGAAATTCTGGACCCGCGCAGCGATCTCGGCAAGCGTCACCTGCTTTGCGAGGTGCTGTTCATCGTGTTCGTGGGGCTGATCGCTGGCGCCAACGACGCCGAGGGCGCAGTTCGGTTTTGCGCTAACAATCTCAGTTGGTTCCGCAAGTTCATCAAGCTGAAGCACGGTGTGCCAGCGCACGACACGGTGCTGCGCGTTCTTGCCCTCATCAAGCCGGCCGTGATCGAGGAGGTCGCGCGTCAGTGGGTCAACGATTTCAGGGCCGCGCATGGCTGCCCGCCCCTGGTCACCGCGGAGGAGGCGACAGAGACGGCAACTGACCGGCCCCGTGAACACCTGGCCGTGGACGGCAAGACGCTGCGCGGCAGCCACGACAAGGCGTCGGGCAAGCGTGCACTGCATTCGGTGTCGGTGTACCTGACGGAACTCGGCGTGACGCTTGGGCAGCAGATGGTTGACGCCAAATCTAATGAGATTACAGCGATTCCTGATCTGTTGGCGGCGCTGAACATTGCCGACACCGTCGTCACCATCGACGCGATGGGGTGCCAGCGCGAGATTGCAGCGACCGTCATCAAGGGCGAGGCCGACTACATGCTGCACGTCAAGGAAAACCAGCCGACGCTGGCGGCGAACTGCAAGGCGGCGTTTGCCGAAGTATCGCGCCCGCGGTTGCCTGGCGAACCCAAGGTGGTGTTGGACCGCCACCGCGAGGTCGACAAAGGCCACGGCCGCATCGAAACGAGGACCTGCACGGTCATGCCGGCGGCCAACTGGGTCGAGCAGGCGCGCGACTGGCCGGGGCTGTCGAAACTGGTTGCGATTGCGCGAGAACGCAATGTCATCGCCGACGGCAAGGTCTCGAAAACCGTGGACTACTACATCGTCAGCGAGACGCGTGGCCCACTGTCGGCAGCGCAGATTGCTGCCCTGGCTCGGGAGCACTGGCGCATCGAAAACAAGTGCCACCACGTCCTCGACGTGACCTATCGCGAAGACGCGCATCGGCTCAGGGACCGCAACGCGGCGGAGTCGATGGGTATCTTGCGGCGCCTGTCGCTCGGGCTGTGCAGGGCCGCGGTCGGCGATGGTCTGAACATCAAAGGCGTGCGCGAGATTTGCGGCTGGAATCCTGAGAACCTGACCAAGGTTCTGTGCGGCGAAAAGCTGTCGCTGCGCATCGGCGCGCGGCGCCGCAAACTGGATCCCAAGCGGCCGCAAATCACGCCAGCCAAAGGAAATCGCAAGACCACGCCCCCAACGACGGCAAAAAGTTGAGCGCAGCGCAAGCGAGCACGCACGCACCGGTGTAGGCGAGGCGTGCTGAGAAGAGAGCAGCGGCAGGGCGAGCAGCGGCAGAGCGAGCAGCGGCAGGGCGAATGCCGGCGCGGTGCCGGCACCGGGCCCCAACTTTTGGCCGATGCGGCCAAAAGCGGCATCGGATGCCGCCGCTGCGCGGTTAGTGTCCCTCCTATCACCCCGAATAGGTCAAGTCGGTTGTCGTAGTCGCCACAAAACGCGTGATCCCTGCTGGTTCGGTTCCCGGTTTGCCGGCCGACGAGCGTACCGGCAACCTCCTATCCGACGGACGCGAGAGCGCCGCCATGCTGCTTTCTGCGCGGGTTGCGCACGCGTGGGAACCGACAAGGAGCGCCCAATCTTTGCGGTCGGGTAGCACAATGCTCCCAAGGGACCCTTCGAGCGTCTTCCCAGCCGGACCTTGCAGGCCGTGGGGCCTGCGAGGTGGGGATTTCGTTTGGTGAGATGCGTTCACGTACTGCGTCTGCTGTAGTGTCTGAGGGTTGGCGGCTAGGCGGTCTTGGTCGTGGCGCTGGACTGCCTGGTCGGAACGCGGCGGCTCTTGAGCTTGACAGCCCGCATGCTGAGCCGTTGAGGTAGTGTCTTCTCCTGCGCGCCTTCCGGGATTTCTCCAAATTCCGCGTATTTCCATAGCAAAACAGCAAGCTTGCGTGCGACCGCAACGATTGCCGGGCGTTTGGCGCGCTTGCCGCCAGCGCCGACGTGCTCGTTGTACCAAAGGGTCAGCTTGCTATCGGGCTGGTAGCGTAACCACGCCCAGGCGAGTTGTATCATGAGGGCGCGAACGTGACTGGGACCGGCTTTGCTGATGCCTTGGTCGCGGTTCATGCTCCCACTGCTGTACGGTGTAGGTGCCAGGCCGAGGTAGCTTCCGACCTTCTTGCCGTTCTTGAATTTCCGCCAACCAAACAGCTCAAACACCAGTACGGTTGCAGCCACCGGCCCAATGCCGCGCAAATTACTAAGCATCGCCGCCTTGCGTTCCAGCGGGGCGTCGGGCTTGGTCACCATGCGCAGGCGCTCGTTTTCCCATTTGGCGATGCGCGCCTGCGTGGTGGCCAAGTCATCGCACAAGCGCTCCAGTTCCAGCCGCAAGTATGGGCCGATGGCGCGGCCGGCACCGGTTACGAGGCCGCCGAGATTGGCCTTGAGTTCTGCATGGTAAACCTCTTCGATGCCTTGCGCACGCAGCAGCGACTGCAGCCTGTTGTGCAGGCCCGTCTCCTGCTTGTGCAACTCGTCCAAGCTGCGAGTGAAGGTCCGTTGGTCGTCGGCCTCAAACGACGGAATCTCGACGCTGCGCAGCGGTTCACACGACTCGCCGCGGTGATCGCGAACCAGATGCCCAAGCAGGGCCTGGGCGTCGATGCGGTCGGTCTTGGGTTGCTTGCCAGTGCGCCCCTGGCTGACGCTATTGGGGTGCACGACAGTATTTTGAACGCCTTGGGTGCCGAGCCAGTGGTGCAGCCAGAACCCCTCTGCACCGGCTTCGTAACAGCTGACCACGGGTAGGGCTTGTGCGCCGAACAGGTCGCGCGCCGAGGCGATCTCGTCGATCAGTACGCCGCGCTTGTCCTTGTCCGCTGTGGCCTTGATGGCCCGCACGCGCGGCTTGCTGCGAAGGTCCATGGCAAAGGCAGCCACCCATGTTTCGTTGCCGATGTCCAATGCCATGTACAGCACCTTGCTGTCTGCGCTATTCTGTTCTTGGGGCGTCCGGTTCATCGTTTCCACCTTTCTTGGTTGCTTTGGGGCTCATTCCCCGCGCCGCGGAGGATGGACCGGGCGCCCTACCTTGACCAAGTCGCTGGCGACGGGCCGCGCCCGAGCGCTTGGACCTGAACTGCCGCTGCGCATTTGCAGCGTGGCTTGCCGTAGGGCCCGACGTCGCGTGCACGATTGGGCCCGAGGCAAAGCATTTTCTTGGGCGCGGCCTCCAACTGGAGTCAGGCCGCGCCAGCCAGCAGCGCGCAGCGCGAGCCACAGCCGGAGCCGGTGGTCAAGGGCGAGCGCAGCGAGAGCGAAGCGTCCCTTGACGACCGGAGCCGGCTGTGGCACCCCCGACGAGGGGGCGGGGCGCACGCCTGGCCGCGACCAAGGACCATCGGTCATACGCGGAAATCCGCACTCCACCACGCGCCTGTACCGAATGCGACCCAAAGACCCTACCCGCGCACGCAGCTCGCCGCCCGTCATCGACACTGAAAATGTCGCGCACAGCCAACACCGACCTTCTGTAGCTGGCCCAGCACCACGACGGAAGGCTGACCCCTTACTGTAAGCGCGCAAAACCACAACAATCTCGCACCGGCATCGGCCGGACGGGGTAGGTAGCATCTTTCGCGTCGGGCCCAGCCGCGCCATCCGCTACGCCTTCCGTCAAGCAACCACGTTGCGGTTTCGCACTGGCACGTTGGTATCGGCGCCAGCGCGCGAGGGACCGTAACCCGAATGGGCTCCGGGAGGGCGAACGGCAGTGAGCCCGACTAGGGCCCGGTCCGGCCTCCGAGGCCGGACGCGCCCAAACCAATGCATGGCCGAAATTCGCCTTTGCCACCAAGCCGTTGATTCACCTGTCAAGGACTTGGCGAGTTTGCGATAGCCCTGGGCGATCAGACGGGAGGCGGCCACGATGGCCAAGACCGCAACTCCCCAACGCGTTGTGATCCACGGCGGCAACGAGGACCGCGCTGTTCCTGGCCGCCGCGCTTGCCGATCCGGATTCACCGCCGCGCGCCGGCGGGCAACGGCCGCACATGGTGCCGATCACGGCGCTGCGTGGCAGGCCGAGGGCGGCGGCGAAGAAGCTCTTGGTTTCGGTGCGCTTCAGCCCGGAGGTCATCGCGTGGTTCAGGGCCACTGGCGAGGGCTGGCAGTCGCGGATGGACGGCGTTTTGCGGGAGTATGTGGCTGGGCGGGGTGGGCGGGGTTTGCGGGTTGGCGGTGGGCGGTCAGCCGTTCGCTGGCCGAGTAGGTGTCCAGCTGACAGGTTGCTGCAGACCGACCAGTTTAGCCTGCGCAGTTCTACACTTTTCGAGGCCTACCTATCGGCCGGGGGCGGCGCGGTACCGGTGCGATCAAGGGTCCGAACCGGGCACATAGTTTGCACCTTGAACCGGGCACATGGTTTACACTCGGTCGACCCCCAAAAGGAGCGATCGCCATGGCCTGGAAAACGGTGGGACTCATGGAACTTCGAAAGGAATTTATCGAGATGCACGCC
>CAXRHS010000391.1:0-3203 GCA_964230235.1 Myxococcota bacterium | reverse complement strand
GATCGCCGCTTCGTGGGGAAGGTCGGCGGCCGTCAACAACTGCTGGCTGCGATCCAGGTGACCGAGCGCGATGCCGTGCTGACCCGCCCCAAAGGCTAGCAGGCCGTCCAGCAATGCCACCCGGCCCTGGTAATCGGCTGGACACAGCGCGGCGTGGGCCGCCAGCACTTTGCGACAGCGGCGCAATCGGCGCAACGACATCGGCTCGCCCGCGGCAAGCAGCCGACCCTCTGCCACGCCGACGAAATAGTGGTAGAGCGGCACATGGATGGTGCCGGCCACCGCCTCCAAGTCGGGCATTGCCAGATCGGCGTGAGTCAGCGCTTCGCGATCGGCGCTGCGCAGCACGGCCAGCGCGCAGCGGCAGAAATGGATCGAAAACCGCACGAAGCGCGCAATTGGCACAGCCGCGTCGTTGCTGACGAGCGCACGGTCCTCTAACAGCCCATACGGGTCAGGCTCGCCCACAAGCAGGCGGGCCAGGGCCGCAAAGGGTGCCAGCGTCTGGTGGGACACGAACTGGCCGCGCGCGTGCATGTCCGCGAGGGCGAGGCGCGCTTCACTGGCGACATGGCCGAGCGAAGCACCGGAAAACAGCAAGTGATCAATGTAGAAACAGGCACAGACACCAGCCTGCAGCGCATCGCCCTCCGCCAGACCGGCGCGCGCCGCTTGCCGCAGCGGCTGGACCGTGCTGCGCAAAGGCGCGCACAGGTGATCCAAGGTAACGTGCCAGACGGCGCGCGACAGGGCAAACACGCCGTGACGCGGATAGCGGTCGACCATTGCCAGCGCAACCGTGCCCAAGCGGCGCCCGTGCTCCAGCCGCCCCAAAGCCGCCGCCTGCAGCAGACCGAACACGAGCAAGCCGTAGCCCGTCGCCGGACAGTTTCCGGCGCGCAAGCCGAGTCGCACCATTTCGCAGCACAAGAAGCCAAACAGCTGCCCATCGGACAGGTAAGCCGCCGTCGAACCGCGCAGCAAGAGCCCCAGGATCGCCGCCTGATGGGGGTCGCGCACTGCCGGCAGGGCTTGCAGGCGTTCGGTCGAGTACGACCGCAGCGCCAACTGCGCGCGCAGAAGCACCACCAGCACGCGCCCTTTGCTGACGACCAACGGCAGCTGGTACCCCAACAGCGCCAGCCCTTTGCGGATGTCGACTAGGGCGCCTGCCGTGTCGTAGTCGCTCAACACAGTGTCGGCGCGCACGGCAAGCGCGGTCGCCATTTGCAGCGCGGTCGGTGCCAAAGTCTGCAAGCGATGGACCAGTTCGCCAACCCGTCCGCGCGCGGCTGCTCGCGCCGCGGCGACCGCTTCGACCACCAGATCCCGCTGCAAGGCCGGTTCCGCGGATCCAACCAGGCGCAATCCGGCGTCGCAAAAATCCAATGCCGCCGCAAACGCGCCCACGCCATAGGCCGCGCGCGCCGCGCGCAAGTTGGCCTCGCCCAGCGCCGCACCGTCCTGGCTCGCCGTGCCAGCCGGACGCCCCAGGTTGAGCTGGTGGGCCGCCGCCATCACGGCAAGTGGCGGCGCATCCGGCGCCAAACGCCCCATCAGGACAGTGCCGATGTGGGCGTGCACGGCCTCGCCGGTCGGCCGATCCAGCAGGTCAACGGCAGCCTCGTGCAGCCGATCGTGCAGAAACTGCCAGTTGTCCTGGCTGCCAGCACCAGCCTCGGGCACCCATGCCACCGCACCCAGGGCCGCGGCCCGGTTCAAACCACCTCGGACCTGTTCGGCGGGCAGGGCAAGCACCTCTGCCAGCAGGGGAGCGGAAAATGTCGCGCCGATTCGCGCGGCCGTAGCCAGCACCTTGCGGTCCACGGCATCCAGGGCCGTCAGGCGCCGCGCAGCCAAAGACGCGCCATCGGCCGTAGCCGCCAGTGCCGCCGCACGCGGCAAGTCGACCCGCCAGTGGCCAGGGGCGGCACCAACACGCTCCACGATACCGTCGCCCACCAGCAAATCGACATAGGTTAACGTCTGGAATGCATTGCCAGCTGTTCGCTGCCATAGCAGTTCAGCCAGCGCCGCGTGCTCACCGGCAAAATCGCCACAGACCGCTGCCAGCAACTCACCGATCGCCGGCAACGACAAGTTGTCGACCTGCACCGTCAGATCGTAGCAACGATCCACAAGCGTCAGCGAGCCCGTGACGCTTTCTTCGCGAAATACTTCAACCAACAAAAACGGACAGTTCGGCCGCCCCCCCATTTTGCGCAGGACTTCGAGCGTCTGCTCGTCTGCACGGTGCAGATCGTCGCAGCATACTGCGAGCACGCCGACCGTGTGAGCTACGGCATACACGAACTGTTCGGCGGCATCCGCAAGGCGGTGAGCTTCATCGCCGCCGTCACCAGCAACGCGTTGCTCCGCTTTAGGCAATAGGCAACGAACCCAGGGCCCGATCGGGGCCAGCTGATCGGCATGACCTCCAACAGCCCTTGCGACTGCGGTCCGTACTTCGGCTAGCCGTTGACCACCCTGCGCCACCAACCCAGCCGCAAGGTCATCCAGGGCGGCCCCCAGAGCACCGAGCGGTCTAGGCGACGCGATCGGTTCTTCGCGGCCAATGCCGCATTCGCCGCCCTGGCCCCACACCAATTCGCGCAGGCTGGACAACAAAGCCGTCTTGCCCGCGCCAGCCGCGCCACAAATCCGCACTCGGCGGCTCTCACCGCGACCGGCAGCCTGCAGGGCGAGGCCAAGCTGCTGCAGCGGCAGTTCCCGCGCGACCAGTCGCAATCCGTCCGCCTGCCGACGAACGCCGCCAGGCCGAGCGCCCCCAAACCCGCTACCAGAATCGGCATCGGAGCTTGGTCGCATTGGAGAGTTCACTGCTGTTCTCAAGTCTTGATCTCAACGCAGCAATGCAGTTCTGCTGCTCGCGAAACTCAATTAGAATGCTCCATGGCTCGCCGCCTATCAAGGAAGGCGATCCGACAGGACGCCGACCGCGGCGGTCTTGTCCAGCATGAAGCAGGCCGACAGGCGCGCAAGCGAATGCGATGGCAGCCAGACCTGGATAAGGGCAGAAGCACTGGGCCTGACGCGCACGATTAGGGCCTGTAAAAGAACAAGTCAATCGACACGTGCGCGGAGCGGAGCGGCGAGTCGACTTGCAAAGTCGCGAGCTTGCGACCCACCAAGCAAGCAGTGGGCCAACGTAGAAAATCGAGTAGATTTTTTACGGGCCCTTA
>CAXRHS010000390.1:0-3471 GCA_964230235.1 Myxococcota bacterium | reverse complement strand
AGCGCCTGGTGAGGCGACATGAGCGTGGTTCGCAGCTACGAGGAACTGGAAGGCGCCCGCGACCGCGAGGTGTATTTTCGCGCGCCGCGCTACCGGTCCGATGCCTTTGGCGCCGTGCACATCGGCGTCACCGCTTGGGATGCCCACGGGCGCAGCCATGCCTGTGAACTGCTCGACGTCTCGACGGGTGGACTCGCCGTAACAGCGCCGGGTCTTGGCGGCTTGATGGTCGGGGCGGTCGTACCGCGCTTGCAGGTCGCTTTCGACAGCGTCGCGGCCTACGACGCCGCGGCGCACGTGGCCACTGCCCGCAGCGACGGTGTCCGCAGGATACTGGGACTGTCGCTGTCCGACGGTCCGATGAACCTGGACGATGTGCTGCAACTGCGCGATGTCAAGAACTGGTCGGCGGTCGGTGCGCAGGGTTCGCTGGCGCAGCGCCCGTGGCAGGTTGCCGGCCACGTTGAACTCAAGGCCCAGGTGGCGGAACTGCGCCTGCTTGTCGACGAGGCGCAGAGCCAATATGCGCAGATGGAGCGCGAACTGCCGTGGCAGGTCGTTCACGGTGAATCGATGACGCCGGCGCGCACGCACCTGATTGAGCGCGTGCGCCACGAGTTCGTCCAGCCGTGGCTGCGCACCATCTACGCGTGCGACGCGGCGCTGCGCCAGAGCGGCTGGCCCGACGACCCGACCGCCGAAGAAGGCAGCAACCGCATGCGCGAGTTTTCGCTGCGCCTGTTGCAGTCGGCTTTCTTGATGGGCCCGATCGTGCACCGCGCGGCGACCAAGCCGCTGGGCTATCCAGGTGACTATGGCGTAATGCGCATGGTCTACGAGCAACCTTTTGAGGGTCCTACGCTTTTTGCCAAAGCAATGCACCTGTGCGGCTGGTCGATGGTCTGCACCCAGGCGGTGCGCAACCGCAAAGACGTGTTGCGTGTGCACCTGGCTGACCGCCTGCGCGCGGCGCGGGCCTTTGGTCAACCGCTGCGGGTGGTGTCGGTTGCGGCGGGGCCAGCACAGGAAGTCTATGAGCTGCTGCGCGACCACGTCACGCCCGATGATCACGTCGCGGTGACGCTTTTCGAGCAGGACCGCGAGGCGCTGACCTACGCGCACCGTCGCCTGCAGCTGGTCGCCGACCCGCGGCAGTTGCCCAATGTCAAAATCGCTCTTTTGCAGGACTCCATTCGGCGGCTTCTGCAAGACCCGGAGCTGTTTGCGCGCCAGGGACCCTTTGACGTCATCTTGTGCGCAGGTCTTTTCGACTACCTGCCAGACCCGACCGCGCTGCGCCTGCAGCGTCGCTTGTACGCGCAACTGGCCCCCGGCGGCGAGTTGTATGTCGGCAACCTGGTGCCGGAAAATCCGTGTCGCTGGATGCTGGAACACCACTTGGACTGGCGGATGATTCACCGCAGCCGCGAAGCGATGCTGGGGCTGGCAGCCGAGGCATGTCCGGACGCCGGGCTGCGCATCGAAGAAGAGGCGGAGCGCTGCAACCCGTTCGTCGTGTTGCGGCGGCCGTGAGCACAGAACTCGACACGGCCGGCGCTGCGCGTTTTCGGGCGGCGGTCGCAGCCCGCAATCGCCGTAGTGCCGGCGCGGCCGCAGCGCTGACGTTGGGGCTCGACGCCGTCTTTGTCGCGGTCGACCGCGTCCTGACCCAAGACCCAGCTCAACTGGCTTTGCTGCTTGCTGACCGTGCGGCCATGGCAGCGGCCGCTGTGGTCCTTTTCGCGGTGGCCCGGGGCCCGGGATTCGTGCGGCATTCTGCCGTGATTACAGCGCTCTATATGGCCTGGCTGTCGCTGTGCCTGGCGGTGATGACGGCGGCGCTGGGTGGATTCGGTTCAGAATACTATGCCGGTCTGAACCTGGTGACCTTGGCGGCGGGTCTGCTGTTCATGTGGCCGGGATGGTTGGCCGCGACTACCCACGCCTTGGGCATCTCGTTCTACCTCGGGGTCAATTTTTGGGCGTTTGAGCCAGGCCAGACCCAAGCTGCCGTCACGCACGTGTTCTTTCTGGCGGCCACCGCGGTCATCGCGACCGTCGGCCAGCGTCTGGCGTGGCTGCGCGACCAGCTACAGATTGCGGCACAGGTGGCCATCGAGACGACCAACGCCCGCCTGGCCGACGCGCATGCGCAGCTGCAAAAGCTCGACGCCTTCAAGACCGCGTTCTTTGCCAACATGACCCACGAGCTGAAGACCCCGCTGGCCATGGTGTTATCGCCGTTGGAACTGCTCCTGAACGGCGAGCTTGGCGCGGTCTCCGACCAGCAGCGCGCAACGATGCGCTCGATGCTGCGCAGCGGGTTCAAGCTGCTGGCGCTCATCGACGATCTTTTGGACCTGTCGCGGGCGGACCAGGCGCGGCTGTCGCTGCACGCCGCTGAGCACGACCTGGCGGAGACGATGCGCGTGCTTGTCCAGCAGGTCGAGGTCCTGGCGCGGCGAAAGGACATTGTGCTGTCCCTGGAGACGCCGCCACATCCGCTGCCCTTGTGGTTCGATCCAGACCGCATGGAGCGCGTCTGGATCAACCTGCTTTCCAATGCGCTCAAGTTCACGCCGGTTGGCGGCAACGTCGTGGTGCGTCTGGAGCCAATTGCAGAAGGGGCGCGGGTCACTGTGCGCGATTCGGGGCCGGGCTTTCCGCCGGAGTTGGCAGAACGCCTTTTCGACCGCTTTTTTCAAGTCGACATGGGCGGTACACGGCAGCATGGCGGGGCGGGCATCGGCCTCGCCCTTGCCCGACACTTCGTTTCGTTGCACGGCGGCCGGATCTCTGCGCACAGTCAACAGGGCCAAGGCGCGACCTTTGAAGTGGTCCTGCGCGCTGGCCACGACCACTTCGCACCCGAGATGCTGGCTCCGGCGCCGCCGCGCCGGACAACCGACGCTGTTCGGGCCGGCGACCTGACCCGCGAGGGCCTGGAGCTTGAAGCCCGCGGCAACTATCGGTTGCTGGCGGTTTCCGAAGCCACCGAGCGCCGCATCGTCGAGCGAGACCCCGACGAGGACAGCAGGCTGTGGTCGGTGCTGGTGGTCGACGACACCCCGGACATCATTCGCATCGTCCACCTGGCGCTGCGCCAGCAATTCAAGGTGTTTGCAGCCCACAACGGCACTCAGGGTCTGCAACAGGCGCGCGAACGTCGCCCCAGCCTGATTGTCACCGATCTCATGATGCCGGGTATCGACGGGCTGGAACTGGTGCGACAACTGCGCGCCGACCCCGTACTTCGGCATACCCCAGTCATCATGCTGACCGCCAAGGGCGAGGTCGACGACAAGGTGGCGGGGCTGCAGGCAGGCGTCAATGCCTACCTGACCAAACCGTTTTCGCCACGCGAGTTGCTGTCGACGGCGCGCGCCTTGCTGCAAGGCCAGCAAAGTCAGGCCGAGTTGCTGCTCAGCCACCAAATGGACAGCATCGAGACGCTCGCCGGCGGCATTGCCC
>CAXRHS010000389.1:0-3262 GCA_964230235.1 Myxococcota bacterium | reverse complement strand
GAACAAAGGGGGGGATCCATTTAGGCTCCCCGAAGCCGCCTGGCCCTGCCGCAAGCGCTGCCGCGCGCCCCCTGGTGACGAAACGATCGCGGCTGCGCAGAATTCTGGCTAAGAATCAAGGATCTGAACAAAGGGGGGGATCAATTTGAAGGGCACCGCGGCCTCCACTACCCTATCCTGCCCGGCGCACCCGACCGGGCGCTGCGAGCCGCCATGAGCCACCGATTTGCCGCCTTCGTCCTGGGCATCGCCGCGGCTGGCTGCCTTGGCCCGACCGGCGCGACTGGCGGGGGCGGCGGTGGCTTTGGCGGCGGCGACGGCGCGGCGCGCGCTGGCGACGTATCCGTGGGCAGCGAGGACGGTCAAGGCGGAGGCGACGCCGGTGCAGCGGCCGACGCGCAACCAGCCTTCGACAGTTCGGCGGCAGATGCGACCAAAGCGGACACCGGACAGCCGCCTGCGGGCAACGCGCACACGGTGGCGAGTTGCCCCGACGGCAAATTCCCAGAACCGTCGCCGGCCAACCCCAAGGCCAGCCTTGCATCCGCAACCGGCGGCTTTGCTGCCGCGCAGGCCGTCGCCTTCATCGAAGCCGCGCTGGCGCTGCGCTATCCGGTCGGCAAGACCTTGCTCGCCGAGGGCAAGAAGGTCGCCATGGGCGGCGGCAAGAACTGTGTCGACGCCTTCTTCCAGGCTTCCAAGGCAGGTTCGCCGTCGGCCGCGTTGGGCCAGGCTTCGACGCTGGTCCACGAATGCGGGCATTTCTACGACATGGGCCAATCGGGCTTCAGCGGCCGGATGTACTACTTGAACGAAGCAGTGCAGTTCACCTGCACCGGCCTGTCGTACCAGGGCAGCAACAAGGGCTTTGCGCGCAGCCAGATCAAGGGCGACGGCTTCGACGCGAGCTGGCAACCGTGCGCCAGCTTTGGCATGTCGGGCTGCGATGGCTATGCCCCAATCTACCTGAGCGGCGACCCCAAAGACGCAAAATTCGACAGCGGCGACCAGGGCTACGACATGCTGCTCGAAGAGGTCGCGCAGTACGTCAATTCGCTGGCGGTCGACTATGCGTTCGCCGATCAGAGTCCGTTCAGTACCAGCGCGGAAGACGGCATCCTGACGTTCTTGTGGTACATGACCCGCTACATCCACCTGGCACGGCTGCAACACCCGACCGTTTACAAGTACCTGAGCGAGAACGCATGCTGGCGGCAAGCGACCTTGAGCATCTGGGGCCGGGCGTGGCTCGACCTCGACAAAACCCAGGGCAACGCCAAGCTCAACCTCAAGGGGACGATGCTACGGCAACTAGTTGATCATCCAGACCTTTTGGACGAAATCGGGCGTCTGCGGCAAATCGAAGGTTGCCTCTAGGGTTGTGGAAATGATCGACTGCGCCCTCATGGCTCACCAAAGCTCGACCCGATTTTCTGCGGGCGCACCTTGCTTGCCTGGCAAGTTGCGCGACGGTTGCAACGGCGACCGAAGCGTGCCGGCCAGCCGAACCGGCGGCGCGCGATGAGCGGCTGCGCGATCTCCAACCCGCACAGGGGGAAACGGTGAGCTTGACCGACAATCCCCGCGCCCGCGTGGCCCTGACGGTGCTGGTCTCGGCGCTCGGCTATTTCGTCGACATCTACGACCTGATTCTGTTTGCAGTGGTGCGCAAGCCCAGCTTGCAGGCGATTGGCATCCCGGCGACGGAAATGGAGTCTGCGGGCGGCATGCTGATTTCGCTGCAGATGGCCGGCATGCTCACGGGCGGCATCATCTGGGGCGTCATGGGCGACCGCCTGGGTCGCAAGAGCACGCTTTTCGGCAGCATCCTGGTCTACTCGCTGGCCAACTTGCTCAACGCATACGTCACCACGCTCGACCAGTACGCCATCCTGCGCTTTGTGGCGGGACTCGGGCTGGCGGGCGAGCTCGGCGCCGCGGTCACCCTGGTCAGCGAATCGATGTCGGCCCAGCACCGCGGCATCGGCACCACCATCGTCGCGGCCGTCGGCGTTTGCGGCGCTTTGCTCGCTGCTTGGGTCGGCAAGAACTTTGCGTGGACGACCGCCTACCTGACCGGCGGCGTGCTCGGACTGCTTTTGCTGGCGCTGCGCTTTGGCACCTTCGAGTCCGGGCTGTTTGACGCGGCAAAGCAGACCAACCGGCCGCGCGGCGACTTGCGCATGTTGCTATGGCCCCCCAAACGCTTGGGGCGCTACCTGACCGTCATCGCGACAGGGGTGCCGATCTGGTTCTCCATCGGCATCCTGGTGGTGTTTGCCAATGAATTTGCCAAGGATCTGCGGATTCAGGGCGAGGTGACCGGGGCGACGGCGGTGTTTTGGGCCTACCTCGGCTTGGGTGTCGGCGACCTGTCTGCTGGACTGATCTCCCAGTGGCTGCGCTCGCGCCGCAAGGCGCTCATGCTGTTCCTGGCCCTGGATGTCGTCGCGCTGGTCGTGTATTGCAACGCCCACGACAGTACCGTGCAGACCTTTGGGTGGGTGTTGTTCCTGGTGGGAACCGCCAATGGTTATTGGGCGGTGTTTGCGACGACGGCGGCCGAACAGTTTGGCACCAACCTGCGCGCGACGGTTGCGACGACTGCGCCTAATTTCGTGCGCGGCTCGTTGGTTGCGGTCGAGTGGGCGTGGAAGACGCTCAAGCCCGATCTAGGCCGCGTCGGTGCCGCCGCTTGGGTCGGGGGTGCGTGCTTGCTGCTCGCCTTCGTGGCGGTGTGGGCGATGCGCGAGAGCTTTGACGACCACCTCGATTTCTACGAAGACTGATCGCGCGACCGCCGGCGACCCGCGACGGCGGCCGCTGCAAGCGCAACCAGACCCGCCAGCAAGCCCGATGAGCCCGGTCCGCGTCCAGCCGAACCGCGCACAGCCGAACCGCGCACAGCACTGCAACTGAGCGGCGACGACGACCCAGAGGTCGTGCCAGTGCCGGCCGTTGTCGCCTGACCGTCCGCGCCAACCAACCGCCGCGCGACGTCGTCAGCGGGCGCCTCGGCGTCGTCTGGCGGTACACCTCCATCGGACTGCTGGCCGGTTTGTTCCGAACCGGCGTCTGCGGCACTGCCCGCATCGGCCCCGCTTGCGGACACATCGGTCGAGCCTGCGTCAACCGTCGCTGCGGGCGCAGCCTTGGCGCACACACCGACATCGCCGGTCGCCGCTGCGCACTGCATGCCGAGTCCGCACTTGTTGGGCCCGAACGGGCTGCACGGAACACCGCACTGGCCGGCGTGGCAAAA
>CAXRHS010000388.1:0-4368 GCA_964230235.1 Myxococcota bacterium | reverse complement strand
CAGCGGCGCCACCTGCTTGCCCAGCCACAGCCCCAAAAGCGCGCCGACGACCATCGCGACCAGCGTCTGGACGTACAGCGGCCATCGCCACGGCACAAACCAAGGTGCGGGTTCGGTCATGTCAGTTTGTCGCCCAACCAGTGCGCGGCCTTGAGCCACTGCGCGCGCGCGGCCGGCAAGCCCAGCATGTTGACCCAGCCGTGCAACAACCCGGTGGCATCGACCCACTCGACCACCGTGCCCGCTTGCCGCAACCGCTCGGCATACGCCAGCCCTTCGTCGCGCAGCACGTCTTCGGGCGCGCTCGACAAGTAGGCCGGGGCGAGGCCGCTCAGGTCGTCGGCCAACAGCGGCGACACGTCGGGGCGATTGCGCTGGGTGGCTTCGGGCACGAACGCGGCGATGAAATAGCGCATCCGCTCGGCTGTCAGCACATAGCCGGTCGCGAACCTCTTGTAGCTGTCTGACTCGCGGTTCAGGTCCACCACGGGGTACACCAGCAACTGCGCGCGCAGGTTCAGGTCGCGGCAGCGCCGGGCCACCACCGCCGCGAGGTGCCCTCCTGCGCTCTCGCCGCCGACCGCCAGCCGCCGCGGGTCGCCCCCCAACTCGTCCGCATGGGATGCGAGCCAGCGCACCACCGCGGAGCAGTCGTCGATTGCCGCCGGAAAGCGGTGCTCCGGTGCCCGCCGGTAGTGGACGGAGACCACGATCGCGTGCGCCTCGTTGGCCAGGAGCCGGCATGGCACATCGTGGGTGTCCAGGTCGCCTTCGACCCAACCGCCGCCGTGAAAGTAGGCCACCACCGGCAGCACGCCTTGCCGCGGTCGGTACACGCGCACCGGCACGCCGGCCAGTTCGCGGTCGTGGATGGCAAGGCAGCCAACTGGCTTGCCGACCAGCCATGGCGCCTGTTTCAACGCCCGCTTGAGTCCGGCGCGGGCCGTTTCGGGCGGCGCGTCCACCGGTGGTGCCGTCCACGCGAACACCTGCGCGATCGCGCGCATGTACCAGTAGGCCATGTCAGCGTCCCTGATCCGGACCGGGCGCGGGCTCCGGCTGTCGGCGCAGGCTCTGCAGCAATTGCCGCAGTTGGGCTTCTGCCGCTTCGGCGCGCTGTGCCGCTTGCTGGGCCTGCGCAAGCGCCTGTTGCGCCCGCTGGTGGGCCTCTGCCGCCTTGCGCGCGGCGTCAGCAGCGGCCGATTCGGCGGTGCGGACCCGCGATTCAGCCTGCGCGACGCGGCCCTCGGCCTCGCTGGCCTTGCGCTCTGCTGCCTGCGCGCGCTGGTCCGCCGCCGTCGAACGCTGATCGGCCTGCGCCGCGCGCGTCTCGGCCTGGGCGGCCCGCGCGTCCGCGTTTCGAGCCTGGCTCTGGGCCTGGGCCGCGAGGGTCTCTGCGCGTTGGGCTGCGGACCGGGCCGCGTCTGCGACGCTTTGCGCCTGACGAACCTGATCGCTGGTGTCGCTGGCCAGCTGTCGCTGCAGTTGCACGAGCTTGGTCACCGCGTCACGGCGGTCGAGCCAGGGCCCTGGCAAGGCCAGGTACGCTGTGTAGAACACGACCGCTTCGTTGCGCAGCTTGCCAAGCTCGCAGACCCGCGCGGCGTTGTACAGGTGCACGGCTTTGTCGGTCAGCTGGTAGGTGGCCTCAAACAGATTGGCGGCGGCTTCGTGCTGGCCGCCGTTTTTGGCGCCATGCGCGGCTTTGGCGCACGTTTCCGCATACGCCGTCGTCAGCGCCGCGGTGGACTTCTTGGCGTCGGCCAGCTCCTTCTTCCACGGCTTGGGGCCGCGGGCCTGGGCGGCGTCGTCGAATTTGCTGTACAGCGCCCGCGCCCGGCCCGCCGTCGCGCATTGGGCGCTGGCGTCGGGCATCCCCGCCGCCGAGCAGCGCAAGAGCGTCGCCGCGGCCCATAGCGGCCGCAGTTCGCTGGTGTCGCCACCAAACTGCTTCTCAAATTCGGCCGCGAGCTGCAGCGGATCTTTGCCGGCGGCCTCGGCCAGCACCGGCGCGCAAGCGTCGGTCGCCGCCACGGCGGACGCGGGTTGCGCCATCGCCCCCACCGCCATCAGCGTCGCGATCCACAGGTTGCGCATCATGCTGCCCCCAGTCGTCGTGGCGGCCGCGCGCCCGAACCGTGTGGCGTTTTGCCTGCTTTTTTGTGCGGTGGCAACAAAACCTTACCCGCCCCGAGACATCTGGGGGGTCGCGCGCGTCCAACCGGCCCTGTGCCGCGGGCCAGGTTGGCCGCGCTGCGCAGCACGGCCTCGCCTTTGGGCGGGGCCATGAAAAATCACCCCTTGCCAGCCCTGGCGAACGCGCCTAAAATCTCGCGCCTTGTCGACGACCGGCGCTGGTTGCCAGCCGCAGCAAGCAATTTCCCAGAGGAAAAAGATGTTCAAGAATCGCATGTTCGCCACCGTTGTCGCGGTCGCCATGGCAGGCGCCGTGATCATGCCGGTTGGCTGCAAGAAGAAAGAAGAAGCCCCCAAGGCCCCCGCTGCCGCCGCTGCGGCGCCCGGCGAGGCTGCCAAGGTCGAGGACAAGGCGGCCGCCCCCGCAGCAGCTGCAGCAGTTCCAGTTGCCGCTCCGGTCGCCCCAGACGTCGAACTCGCCGCAGGCGACGGCATCGCGCTGTGGCTGTCGGTCAAGTCGTTCAACGGCCTTTTCGACGCCGCCGAGATGCTGGCCGGCAAGTTCGGCGCCACCCAGCCGGGTGCGTCGCTGCGCGGTCAGGCCATGGGCGTCGCGACTGCCGGCCTCGCCCAGGCTGGCATCAAGGACCTGGAGTGGCTCGACAAGACCAAGGCGCTGCACTTCGCCTACCACGATCAGCCCAACCCGGCCGCAGCGCCCGGTACCCCGCCCAATCCGGCCGAGGTCGCCGGCGGCTTGTTCCTGGTTCTGCCGGTCACCGGCAAGGACGCCGCGCTCGCCGCGATGCCGACCGCGGCCAAAGACGCTGCTGCCGAGGGCCACGCTGCCATGATCACCGCGCCCAAGGGCGAGAAGGTCTACATCGACTTTGTCGGCGGCCACGCGGTCGTGACCATGATGGACAAGGACCGCTTCGCCAAGATCAAGGGCTTTGCCGAGCGCATCGCCAAGGTCGATCCGCCGAGCACGCTGTACCTTGGCGTGTCCGTCGAAGACCTGACCAAGACCCGCGGCAAGGAGATCGAGCAGGCGATGGCGATGCTCGACTCGCTGGGCGGCAAGATGGACGCCGGCGATCCCGCCAAGGCCAAGATGAACGCCCAAGTGGTCGGCATGTACAGCAAGATGGTCAAGACCTACATCACCGACATGACCCGCTTTGAGCTGCTAGTCAATGCCGACACCGACAATGCGCGCATCGAGTTCCGCCTGCAGGCCAAAGAGGGCAGCAAGCTCGGCAAGCAGCTGGCCGCCGGCCGTGGCCGTTCTACCCGCGAGATTGCCAACCTGCTGCCGTCGAACAGCTACTTCAGCATCGTCGCGTCGTCGGACCCGGCGGCGGCGGCGGAGCAGATGGACGAGCCGCTCAATATGATCAAAGAGATGTTCAAGATGGACGCGGCGACGTTCGACGCGCTGGCCAAAGACATGAAAGACCTGGCCAAGATGCAGGACGGCACCAGCGGTTTCGCTGTCTACCCCGACGGCCCGGCGGCGCTTGGCATGTTGATGGTCGGTGGCACCACCGACGGCGAGGCCTCGATGCGGGTCGGCAAGCGCATGGTTGGCACCTTGACCAGCGCGGTCATCGCGGTCGCGCGCGCCGAGAGCGCCGCCAAAGGCAAGACCGAGTCGCCCGAAGAGGCCGAGATGGTCAAGCTCGTCGAGTCCAGCCTCAAGGAAGGCAAGATCGACCCCATCTTGGCCAAGGTTGGGCCGCTCGCTGACGCCAAAGGCATCAAGCTGACCGCCAGCACCAGCAAGGATGGCGACATCGCCTGCGACGTGCTCGACATCGCCCTGGACTACGCCAAGATGCCGCCCGGCAAAGATGCGGAGCAGGTCAAGGCCGTCATCGGCGACAAGACCGCGGTCGCGATGTGCGCCGGCAAGACCAAGATTGGCTTTGCCGCTGGTCCGGGCGCGCTCGAGAAGGCCAAGGCTGGTGCGGCCGGTCGCGCGGGTGGCCTGGCCGACGCGCCGGCGTACAAGAATGCCACCGACCGCCACAACGGCGCAGCCGTGGTGTACCTCAACCCTGGCGCGGCGCTCGCCGCATTCAAGGCGCTGGTGCCTCCGGGCATGTCGCTCGCGGGCGACAAGGCGCTGGTTGTCGCTTGCGTCAACCGCACCCAGTCGTTCGGCTGTGCGTTTGAGGCGCCGGTCGACCTGATGGTCGCGGCCAAGGCGCTGGCGGGTGGCCCGCACGG
>CAXRHS010000387.1:0-2010 GCA_964230235.1 Myxococcota bacterium | reverse complement strand
ACCGGGGCCACCGGCACCGGCCACAGCCGCACCCGTTGCGGTGCACACGCACGCAAAAGTGCGTTTCGCAATCCGCTGTTGGCCGCCACACCGCCCGCAACCACCAGATCGCGCAAGCGGTGGCGCCGCATGCTTTGCAGGGTCACCCGCACCAACTGCTCGACCACCGCAGCCTGAAAGTCAGCGCACAGGTCGGCCAAGGCTTGACCAACCAACGCCGCGCCGGACCGCTGGCGCGCCTCGACATGCAAGCGCACCGCAGTCTTGAGGCCGCTAAACGAGTACGCGCCGTCCTGCCGGCCGAGCATCCCGCGCGGCAACCCCAGACTGCCGACATGGCCCTGCGCAGCCAGGCGATCGACCTCCGGGCCAGCGGGATAGGGCAGGCCAAGCATTTTGCCAAACTTGTCAAACGCTTCGCCGGCGGCGTCGTCCAGCGTTCTGCCCAGCAGACTCAACTCGGCAGGCCCGTCGACGCGGTACAGGCTGGTGTGGCCACCCGAAACCGCGAGCGCGGCAAACGGCAGCCGCGGTCGGGGCCAAGTGGCGGCCTGCACTTCCGGCGGCCGCAGCATGATCGACCACACGTGCGCAGCGGTGTGGTCGACGCCGATCAGCGGCTTGTTCCACGCCCACGCCAGCGCATTGGCGGTCTGCACCCCGACCAACAGGGCGCCAATGAGCCCTGGCCGCGCGGTCACGGCGATGCCGCCCAGCTGTGGCGGCGTAACGCCGGCCTGTGCCAGCGCTGTTTCGATGGTGGGCAGAACGGTGAGCAAGTGGTTGCGGGCGGCAATCTCGGGCACCACGCCACCAAAGCGGCGGTGTATCGGAATCTGGGTGGCGATGGCCTGACCGAGCACGCGGCCACCGTGGACCACCGCCGCCGCGGTCTCGTCGCACGACGTTTCCAGGCCCAACACCGGGCCCAATGGCTCAGCGGTAGTCACGGCCTCAGGGTGCGAACTGCGCCTGCTGCCGGCCGCCGCCAAAGACGTGCACCATCAGCTTCTTGGCCCGTTCGGCATGTTGCGCGAGCGGATGCGCGACGTACGCTTCCAACAACTTGCGCGCGGCCTCGAACCGACGGGCTTCCAAGTCCAACACGGCCAGATGCAAAAGCACCTCGGGTTGCGCGTTGGGCAGCGCCGCCAGCCGAGCCAGCTTTTGCCGCGCGCGGTCGGCGTGGCCGCCATCCATCAGCGCCACAGCCTCGTGGAATTCCGCGGTTGCCGGGTCGGTGGGACCAGCGCCAGGCACGCGCGGCGACAGCAGCCAGCCGACCACGGCGAGCAACCCGACCGCCGCCACCACCCATGGCCAGACCCGCGGCCGCAGCAACAGCATCGGTTTGGGCGGCTCCGGCTCTGGCGGTTCGTCGGTTGGCGCGGCGGGAATCCAGGCGTAGGGCCGCGCCGCGACCCGGTCGGGCGGCGTCTGCACCAGACCGGGGTTGCTGGCGCGGGCACCGCCGGCGGTCAAACGGTCGCCGTCGGGCACGCGCACGCTGCTGCGCGGACGCCGACCGTCCAAGCCAAGCTCGGCCACCACCACGCCCGATTCGGTCGGCGGTCCGACCCCAAACCAGCCCGTGCTGCCAAACTGCCGGTTCTTGCCACCAGCTGAGCCCAGGCCAAGGTCGGTCTGACGCACACCGGGGCCACCAACCTTGCCTGCGCTGAGCAGGGACGACGGCGGTCGGCGCGGTGCCGTGCCCGGCGCCACCGATGCTCCGCCTTGGATGGGCGTGGGCGACCGCCGCGTGGCGATGGGCGTCGCTGGACGCACGGCATCGGGGATGGCCGGCGCCTCGTCGTTGGCCGCTGGTTGATTGGTTGCCGGCTTGCCTGCAGTTTGCGAGCTGATGGCGTGGATGTGGGCCGGCGTGCCGAGCAGGTTGGCGGCGATCTCGGCGGGATCGGTCGAAGGCAGCGCCTTGCCGTCGGGGCCAATCCGGTACAGGTGGGTGGTCGGGTGGCTGCGCCGTCGCTCGGGCATGGTCGGCGCGTA
>CAXRHS010000386.1:0-13636 GCA_964230235.1 Myxococcota bacterium | reverse complement strand
ACAGCGTCGATCCAAAAGTCCGATTTGGCCGGCCTGAGCCCTTGGTTTGCCTTGCTTGCTCAGTGGGTCGCGAGTTCGCGCCTTGCAGGCGACTCACCGCTCCGCAGTCGCAACGAGAGCGTCGATCGTTCTCTCGTAGCGCCGCTGGGTTTGCCGGCTGCGATCTACAGTTTGACCCCGCACCCGCCGCCCTCGGCGTGGCAGATCCCACCCGGGTTCAACAGCGGCGAGGCGCAGCCGTCAAACGCGACGATGCCGGCCATGCAACTTTTGACTGCGCACGCCTGCAGCCCTGCAGGGTCCTTGCTGCAAGCGGTGATGCAGTCGATGACCGACTGGCTTTGCGCCGGACAACCGTTTTGGGCCGCGCAGCCGATGATGCCCTGCATCAGGCACCCGGTGCACTTGCCGCCGCCCTTGCTGGAACACTGAAAGCTGCACAAGACCTGCGACGTTCCGCCGCTTCGGCATTTGTCGTAGCACACTTGCGCGCCGTCACACAGCGAGTCCGTGCCACTGGACTTGGGCAGGTCGGTGTAGGGCTCGATGGTGGTGATGTAGGCCAGGCACATCTCGTCGGCGGTGCCTTCGCCCCAGGTGACGTTGACCGGCGCCTTCTTGACCCCGCCGATGGCCGGTTGGTTGGCCGCGGAATTGTCGTAGGTGCACTGCAGCACTAGCTTTTCGCCCGGCTGCACCACCACTTGCTCGCCGGCCTTGAAGCGATAGCCCTGCTGCCAGTTGAAGTCCCAGCGCGGGATGTCGACGAGGCACACATCGGGCGTCGCCTTCTTGACCACCGAAATCTGGCTGCCGAGCTGGTGCATGTGCGCCATCACGCCGACGATGGTCCACGGCTTGGTGCCGCCGTTCTCGAATTCCTTGCTGTGCACGCTTTTGGCATCGCCGGCTGCGATCTGAATCCCGAAATCGGGCAGCGGCCGAATCGCCATCAGGTTCACAGGCTTGTGCTTGTGCAGCCACACCTCGGCCAGCGTCTGGTCTGGCACCGGTTTGTGCCCGAGGGTGTTGTAGTGGACCTGCAGCACCAGCCGCGACCCCGGCGCGATGCGAATGCCAGCGTCGGCCGGATACACCGTCGGCACCGAACCCGGCACCCAGCCACCGACGTTTTGGGCGGGGCTCAGGCCCGGACCGCCAAAGCAAGTCCAGCCAGGCCCCGGAGTCTGGGCGTCCTTTTCGGGCACGCGCCAGCCGGCACTGGGGCCAACGAGATACAAGATGACGTGGTGGACGCTCGGTTTGTCGCCCGGGGTCACGCGCGAGGCGTGGACCCAGGTTTCCTCTTTGAACTCGGGACCAACCGCAAAGCAGCGGTAGTCGTCCGACTGCTTGCTGTCCGCGGTGTACGCTTCGGCCGCCTGCAAGCTGAGGTCGGGTGCGCGATCCGGCACCTTGGGCAGCAGGTTCGCTTCGCTGGCCGGCGGCTTGTAGTCCTTCGGGTCCCCTTCTGGCGTCTTGGCAGCCACCCAGTCTTGCAGCGCTTTGACCTCGTCCGGCGCAATCGAACGCTCGCCGTCGTAGTGCCGGCAATCGCTGGACGGCTGCCAGGGCGGCATGCGCTTGGCCGCGATCGACGCCAGGCTCGCCGCCGCCCATTGCTTGGCGCTGGCGTAGTCGTCCAGAACGAACGGTGCGGGGCCGCCTTTGGTGTGACATTGGTTGCAGCGCGCGGCAAACACGGGCAATGCGGTCTTGTAGAACGTGTGCGGCGAAGGCGTGGCGGCCACAGGCGTCGTCGCGGCGGGCGCGGTCGACTCGCAAGCCAGGCCAGTGGCACAAATCAGCAAAGCGGCCGCGGCCGCCGAGGTCTTGTTGGTCAGCATGGGTTTCCCTGCGCCGCCCCGGCGCGCGCGGCAAGCATCGACGGCGCAGTCGGGGTCGTCAAGGACTTTTGCGGGCCGACAGGCGTGCTACTGTTCCACCCCCGCTTACAACGGAGCCCCCATGTCCACGGAACCCATGCCCTCGCCGCTGACCGTGCCCGAGCCGAGCGACCCGCTGTGCAAGCCCGCCTGCCGCGGCGCCGTGCACAAGGCCAGCCACGAGCGGCGCTTGCAGCGCATCGTCCACAGCCCGCGCTGGGCTGGCAATGGCTTTCGCAACACCCATCCGACTGAACTCCGGATGAATCCATTCGATTTTCGCATGGCCGCGGACTTTGCGTTTGGCGGCAAGCGGCGCGCGCCGGCCGGCCGGATTCCGCTCGACAGCGCCGCGACCGCGCGCATCGAGGGCCCGCCGCCCAACGGCATGCGCGTGACATGGCTAGGACATAGCACGGTCCTGGTCGAAATCGACGGCGTGCGGCTGCTGACCGATCCGGTTTGGGGTCTGCGCGCCAGCCCGGTGTCGTTTGCGGGACCAAAGCGCTTTCACCCGATGCCGCTGCAGTTGCACGAGCTGGGGCGCATCGACGCCATCGTGCTCAGCCACGACCACTACGACCACCTGTGCGCGCCGACCTGGCGCAAGCTGCTCAAGGGCGCGGCGCCGGGCTGGTCCGGGCTGGTGGTGACGGCGCTCGGTGTCGGCGCCCACTTGGAGCGCCTCGGCGTGCCGCCCCACCAAATCGTTGAACTGGACTGGGGCCAAGGCCACCGGGTCGGCACCGCTGAAGCCAGCGTCGAGGTCATCGCCACACCCTCGCAGCATTTTTCCGGCCGCGGCGCCACCGACCGCAACCGCACCCTGTGGTCGGGGATGGCGATGATCGGGCCACGTCACCGGGTGTTCTTCTCCGGCGACACCGGGGCGACGCCGGAGCACGCCGACATCGGCAAAAGCCTTGGACCTTTTGACGTGGCGATGTTTGAGATCGGCGCTTTTCACCCGGCATGGGGGGCGATCCACCTGGGCCCCGAGCGCGCGTTTCAGTCGTTTGTGGCCATGGGTGCGCGGGCGCTGTTGCCAGTGCACTGGTCGACCTTTGACCTGGCGCTGCACCACTGGGCTGAACCCGCAGAGACATTGCACGGTCTGGCGCGCGAAGCCGGCGCTGACGTGTGGCAGCCGCAAGTCGGCGGCAGCATCTGGGGCGGAGCGTCGGCCAGCGACCGCGCCAGCTGGCAGGTCCCCTGGTGGCGCGAGGTGGACCAGGGGCGGTGAGGGCCAGCAGAAATTCCCGGTTGATCGTCTCCGGCAGGCCCTCTGCTTGCTCAGTGGGCGCAAGGTCGCTCCGTTGCAAGCCGACTCGCCGCCCCGCCGCATACCTAGGTCGACCTGGCTACACCGCCTCCGCCCACCGGCCGAGCGTGCGCACGTCGTGGCTGGCGGCAAGCCCTTCCAGCATCCGCAACAGCACCTTCCACTTGCTGCGCAACGGCACGCGCTGGTCCGGCTGGGCAAGCAAGCGCTCGGGCAACTCGTCTCCCGCGTGGTCGAGCAAGTCGATGGCGTGCAGCTCAAAGTTGACCCAGTCGCTGCGACTGAGCAGCGGCTGTAGCGCCAGCCGGCCGATCTCGCCCGCGACAATCACCGACGTGCCGATGACCGGCCAGCGCAAGCCGGGCAGCACGCCAATTGGCAACTCCACCAAAGCGCGCCCGTCGGTCAGGGTCTCCCGGTAGGGCAGACGCGGTCCGAGCCACACGCCGGGCGGCTCTGGTATCGACCCCGAAGGCCGACCCGCGGCGCGGTACAGCCCAATCGCAGTCGCTTTGGCCGCCTGGTACGGCGGGCACGGAAAGCGCGACGAATCCCAGCTGTGCCCCACATCGGCAACCGCACAAAGCAACGATGGCGACAGCACATAGCCGGGCGCCCGAAAACCGGCCACGGACTGGCCGGTGGCGTCTTGCAGACGCGCGCGGGCGACCCGCAGTTCTTCGCGCTGAGCAGTGCCATCGAGGCGCGACAGGTCGTAGGGGTGGGTGAGCGAATGCGAGCCGATCTCGTGGCCGGCGGCGACCGCGTCGCGCAACACCGCCCGCACCTCGCTATGTGCCAGGTCTTGGGCGACCACGAAAAACGTGCCGTGCACGCCTGCCCGCGCAAACAGGTCCAAGAAGCGCGGCACGCCGCGGGTCCAAGCGCGCGGATCGTGCGCAGCAGCGTCAAAACCCGCGGCATTGCCCGCGCTGCCGGCATGACCATGGATGCGGTCGTACAGGTACAGGCCGTCGATGTCGACGTTGACGGCGGCGCGCAGCGCACAACGGGCCATCGGCTGGCGCTTCAGCGGTTGGCGATGCGGATGACGTACACGAGCCGCGCCAGATTCTTGAGCACGTTGGGCACGCGCTTGAACAGGTGGATGCTCGGCGGGCGCTTCTCGTGGATGACAATCGGGATTTCGGTCACGCGCACGTCGTAGCGCTGGGCGCGAATGACCAACTCGCTCGCGAACAGGTCGCGGTCGACCACACACTTGCTGACCGTGAAGTTGAGGGCATCGCGGCGAAAGGCCTTGAGGCCATGGGTGTCGGTGCCGCGAAATCCCAGCAGGACCCGCAACATGCCGTTGATGACCATGGTCGCGGCCCGGCGCGTCATCGGCCGCTCGTCTTTGGCCTGTGGGTGCGCCTTGGACCCGACCACCATGTCGGCGCGGCCGGCGTCGAGAATCTCCAGCGCGCGACGGTGAAAGTCGAGGTCGCACAGGTCGATCTCTTCGCACAGCACGTAGGTGCCGCGCGCCGCTTCGATGCCACGGCGCAGCGCCTTGCCGTAGTTGGGTTCATCCGAAGTGATCGCGCGCACTTCGGCAAAGGCGCGGCTCAGCTTGTCGGCGATGGCGCGGGTGTCGTCCTTGCTGCCATTCTCGCTGACGATGATCTCGAACGGCCGGCCAAGCGCCGAAAGGCCGGCGTGCAGTTCGGTGACGGAGGCCCACAAGATCGCTTCTTCGTTGTAGCACGGGATGACGACGCTCAACTCCGGCACGGCCGCGCTGGTCGGCGCGGGCGCAGCAACCCGAACAACCTCGGGCGCTCGTGGCGCAGCGGCTTGGGCTGGCGCGGGGGCTTGGGCTGGCGCGGGGGCGGCAGGCGGCGCAGCGGCATCGACGGCCGCAGGCGCAACGGTGTCGCCAGACGCGGACTCGCGGACCGGCGCGGGCGGCGCCGCAAGCGGCTGCGCAGGCGATTCGGCCGCCGGGGACGGGTTCTTGGGGGATTTCCTCGGGCGCATCGGGTGACGCCTGCGCGGGGGCGCGGGGCGCGGTAGTGTGCAGTTTTGCGGCGATCGGGTCAATGTTGGCGCCAAGGCAACGCGTGGTGCGCGAAATGGCAGCGATTGGCGGCAGCAATCGCAATCGCGCCGCAACAAAGGCCGCCGGGTGCATGGTGCAGCCGAATTCGCTTGCGCCAGCAACCCCTGGGGTCCACACTGCAACCATGCCTGCGCCACCGCAAATCCGGTCGAGATCGCTGCGAATCGCAATCGCGACACTACTGGCAGTGGCCGGCGCGTGCGACAGTCCGCGCGCCTCAGGGCCGGCTGACGGCCAGCCAACCGACAGCGCAGGGCCGGCTTCGGCAAAAGACACAGCAAGCGGTGGGTCAGCCGCGAACGACGCGGTGCCAGCCATGGCAGATGCCGCGCAGCCGTCCAAGCCGGCGCTAACGTGCAAGAACCTCGACCTGCAACTCAGCTCCTTGGAAAAGGACGAGATCCCCCCACAGGTGCCGACCGGCGTGGCGCGACTGCCGGCGTGGCACGACAAGGCGACCGTCGTTCAAGATGTGATCCGCGAAGGCCGCCCGCTGCAGGTGCAGCGCTGGACCAAGCTGACGGGCGAACTGCCGGGCAGGCATGCGTTCGTCGCGGATCCGGCCGGCAAGCGGGTGCGCGAGGTGGCGCTCGACACCCTGGCGGTGGTCGCCGATTACCCCTTGCCATCGGGCCCGGCGCAGTTGGTTGTTGACGCGCGACCGGTGTGGACTGGCGGCCGGCCGGTGGTGTGGGCGACGCTGCCTGACAGCGATCAGCTGGCGCGCATCGAGACGGGGCCAAAGCCGACCATTGCACTTCAAGTGTCATCCGGGCGACCGACCGCGCTTGCCCTGGCCGAAAGCGCCAAGCCGGGCAGCTCGGCGCATCCCGAATTGCTGGTGCTTGGCCATGCGACTCCGCCGGCGCTGTCGTTTCGCACGCTGGAAGGCCTGGAACTGCACCGCGCCGCCCTGCCCGACCGTCCTGTCGCTGTGCGCGGTGCCAACGCCAAGGGCGCGTTGGTGACGCTGGCGACGGCGCCGCCGGTGTTCGTTGGCGTGGGCTGGAAGCCGCAAGACGACGGCGCGCCCAAGTCGAGCCAGTACGCGGTGGCACCGCTTCGATCGCTGACGCCGGCACAGTTGATGGCGACCGCCCGCGGCCAGGTGATGCCGGCGATGACCGCGACCCAGGCGCACGCTGCCACCTGCCAGGGCAATCGCTGCTGGATCGCGCACATGCTGGCCGCAACCGGCGGCAACACGCAACAGCCGGTCACGCCGACCTACGGCCCGAATCAAACCACGACTTTGGCGCCGTGCAGCCGCTTGCCGGTGCGGCCGCTGACGTTTACGGTCTCGGTGCTGCAAGGGGGCTTCAGTCAGATGGGTCCGATGGCCGCGGTTGCGCCGGCCAAGCAGATCGCCGCGGACCCCGTGCGCGACCCCGCCAGCGACCGCGAATGGCTGGGGCAGTTTTTCCGGCCCACCGATGTGCTGCGGTTGGCGAGCACCGATGTCCTGGCTGTGGCGGCCGCGGGAAGCGGCAAGATCGCGTTGCTGACCGACCTGGACGATCCGGCAGCCGTGCCATTGGGCCAGGTTGTGCTGCAGTCCGAAGTGTCGGCCATCGCGGAGTTGCCGAGCCAGGCGGGCCAGCCGGCCATGCTGGTGGCGCTGGACCGGCGAGGGACGCGCCTCGTGCGCATCCCGCTGACACCGCTGCGCGATCAAGTCCAGCAGCACGGCGCGTATGCACAGCTGCCGGCGCCGCTTGTGCTTTTGCCAGATGCCAGCCTCGAGATCTCGACCGACGGCGTGCCAACTGCCCTGACCCGCGGTCGGCAACTGTTTGATGACCACGGTGCCGCGGCAGGCCTTGCCCGCGCGGATCGCCTGGTGTGTGCCGATTGTCACGTGGCTGGAGGGAGCGACGGCCTGGTGTGGTCGAGCCCGCACGGCCTGCGCAACACGCCGGCGTTGGCAGGACGGGTGGCGGGCGGCGCGCCGTTTGGCTGGGGCGGCGAAGCCCAGAACTTGCGCGACCATTTGACCAAGACGGTGGAGCGGCTGGGGGGCACTGGGCTGTCCGAACCCGACCTGGCCGCGTTGCAAGCGTGGCTTGAAGCGATGCCACCGCCGGCGACGGCCAAATTGACGTGGCCAGTCGCGGCGGCGCGCGGCCAGAAGGTCTTTCACTCACCGACCGCGCTGTGTGCCAGTTGCCACCCACCTCCGGCCTGGCAAGACGGGCTGGTGCACGAGGTGGCAGGCAAAAGCCTGAACACGCCATCGCTGGTCGGCCTGGCGACGTCCGCCCCGTATTTGCATGACGGCGCAGCGCCGACGTTGGACGAATTGCTGGTCAAGCACGCCAAGTGGATGGGCGGGGTGCAAGCGCTGACGGCGGGCCAGCGCTCGGATCTGGTCGCCTATCTGCTCACGCTGTAGGGGCCCGCAGAAAATCTACCCGATTTTCTGCGTTGCCCCTTCGCTTGCTGGGTGGGTCGCAACCTCGCGCCTTTGCAAGTCGACTCGCCGCACCGCTCCGCGCTTGTGTTGGTTGACTTGTCCCTTTGCTTGCGCCAACCGCGATCACGGCGCGAGGCAAGAGCCGTCGTTGGCGCAAGTGCCCGTGGCCTCGCCCGGCAGGGGGCACGGGTTGCCTTGCCAGACCTTTTCGCACGGCCCGCCGCATTGCGACAGGTGGCAGGCCTTGGCGCCGGGACACGCCGTCTCGGACTTGCACGCGCATTGCACTCCGCCCGCCTTGTTGCGCAGCGCTAGAACACTGCGCATCGGGGTGTCGCGGCGGATGCCGATGGTGAGCCAGTCGTCTTGCAAATAGGCCAAGTTGTAGTCGACGAAGACCGCGCGGCCAATCTCTGAACTGAAGCCGGCCGCCTGCAGCCAACCGTCGGCGTCGAAGCGCTGCCAGGCTGGCTGATCGACACCTGCCGCGCGCAGAAAACCGGCCGTCCATACGGCACCTCCGGGCGCATGGGCAAGGGCAATCAACTCGCCGCCGTTGGCCCATTGCAGCGACTGGGTGCGCTGCCAGAGCAGTTTGCCGTCGGTCAAGGCGAGGCGCACCAGCCACGGCCGACCCAGCAGCTCTTTGTTTCCATACGGAGTGTAGGTAACCCCAACCGCCAGAACGGTGTCTTGCGTGATGACGCACGCGTTCAAGCGCTGAACGTGGTTGTCGCCGACCACAGCGGTCCACTTGGGCCAGCCGTCGGCGCCGGTGCCGACCACCCACCCGTCGGCAGGGCCACCGCCGATGCTTTGGTAGCCGCAGAGCACCCAGCCAGCGGGGCCTTGGTACCCCGAACCGGCGAGTCCGCGCACGTATTGGTCGCCGGCCGCAGCGAAGACCAGGCTCTTCTTTGCGTCGAGCACGAGACGCGCATCCAGGCCGGTCTGCGCCTGCGTCACCTCGCCCGCGGCACCATGGGTTTGCGCGCACCCGGAGCAATAGGCCACCGCGCGCAACTCGTCGTCGCCCGAGGCCGGTAGCGAAGTGGCCGAAATGACGACACCGTCGTGGAATTCAACCAGCACGCTGTCGCGCTCCGCACCGTCACCGGTCTGTTGCCAACCGACCGCATAGTTCTTGCCAGCGCCATCACAGGCGTTCAGTCCGGCCGCGTAGCCCCCTTGCCACAGCGTGCTTGACGGGACCGCAGTGGCACTTGCAAGCGGCGTCTTGGCAACCAGGCGTCCCAACCACGCCGCTTGACCCGCCTGCCCGGCGACCTTGCCCCAGCCGACCAGCACCGTCTCCGAGCCCCAACCGCAGCCGCCGTTGACCTGGCTGACAGCGACGTCGTCAAAGGTGTGATCGGCGTACATGAGCTTGGTCACGCACTGCCCGGCCAGACAGCTGGCCGCTCCGCACTCGACACTGCCGCAGGGATTTCCGTCTGGCGCTGGCGCCGTGCTGCAGACGCCGTCCGTACAGACCGGGTGGCGGCACGGGTCATTGGCGATCGCGCACTGGCTGCTGGAAATACATGGCTTTTTGACGCTGCCTGCAGTCTCGACACCGTCCGACGCGGCGGATGCCACTTCTGCCAACGGGTCGACAGCGGTGTCCGCAATCTGCGCTGACATGCCACCGCTGTCGGCAGTGGCCGGTGTGGCGGTGTCAACTGGGGCAACCGACGGAGCCGTGCACGCAGCTGCCGCCGCAACCCCGGCCAGCGACCAGCGCCGCAGCCATCGGGCCCGAGACCAGCGAACTGCGTGCATGGCAAAGCCTGGCGGCCACCATTGGCAGTGCACCGCAATCCGCGTATTGTGGCCAATGCGGGCTCGGGCCACAACCGCAATGCACAAGGCGGATCCCATGGCAATGCGTGTTCCCCATCGCTGCCCCGGTCATGCCCAGGCGACGGCCGCGCTCGCTGCGCTTGCGTTCGCGGTCGCGGGCTGCAGCGCAACAGCAGGTCCCGCGCCAAACGACGCAGCGGGCGCTAGCGACGCCGCGACGGACACAGACGTCGCGGCGCGACAGGCTGCGGACGCGAACTGCGCCACTGTCGGCACACGTTGGTGCGACAACGGCCGCGCGGTGCTGGCGCTGGCTGGCTGCGCGACGCAATTGGTCGAAGACTGCCTGTGGAACGGAAAATACTGCCAGTTCGGTGCTTGTCTCGACGAACCGTGCAGCGCGGATGGCCAGGGCTGCGACAGCGGCAAGGTCGTGCGCTGCAAGGACGGCGCGGTCACGGTGCTTGCCGATTGCGCGGCCGGCGGCGGCACTTGCGCCAAGGGCACCTGCACCCATCCGCAGTGCGCCAAATACCCGCAGACCTGCAAAGCGGGGCAAGTGTGGGACTGCAACCCCAAGACGGGCCTGTACGACGTTGCCGCCGGGCCCTGTGAGGCACCGGACAAATGCACTGGAATCGGTTGCCTACCGGGCTGCAGTGCGGACTACAAACAGCCGCCGTTGCAATGCAGTCCAGACGGCAAAGCGGCCTACAATTGCGGCGATGGCTGGAGCAATCAATTTCCCCTCAGCATCACGGTATGCGCGGCGCCGACTTCGGTGTGCGCGGCGGGCAAATGCGTCGCACCGTGCAAAGCCGCGGGCAGCAGTTGTTTGGACAACGGCACCGCGCAGCATTGCGGCGGCGGACCGGTGCCCAAGACCGAAGTGTGCGCCGAACCGACCCCCCACTGCCTGAACGGCAAGTGTGTGCGTGTCTGCGGTGGCGAGCCGCCCAAGCAGTGCCTGAACGTGAGCTATTCGCCCAAGATCGCGATGGTCTGCGACGGCGGCCCAGTCGCCAAATTGACCGACTGCGGCTACGACTTGTGCATCAACGGCGAGTGCGTCGCCAAGCAATGCAGCTACCAAGAGGCCAAGTGCGTCGGCAATGCGGCGGTCGGGTGCAGCTACCTTGGGTATTGGCAAGCGCCGGTGCCCTGCCCGGTCGGAACCCAGTGCACCGATGGGCTCTGCGTGGCCCGGCCGTGCGCGATTGGCGCCGTCGGCTGCCAGGGTCAGTCGCTGGCCACCTGCGGCACCAGCAGCGTCGCGGTCGGCCAACCCTGTCCGCAGGGCACGCTGTGCGAGGGCGGGGCGTGCCTGGCGAATTGCAGCGCCAGTTGGGCGCGCTGCGACGGGTCGATCGCCCGCAACTGCACCAACGGCGCCGCGGTCAAGAGCGATCAGTGCAGCGACAAGCCCGAGGCCTGCCAGGTGTTTTTCGGACAGGCCTCCTGCGCAAACTGCGAAGGCCAGACCGGCTGTGCCGGCGGCTGGATCATCAATTGCAGCTACAGCGAAAAAGTCGCCCAGGCCTGGTGCCCACCACCGGCAAAGTGCAGCGCCGGGTCGTGCAGCGCGCCCCAACTGGCCCAAAAGTGCGCCATCGACAAGGTCTGCCAGGGAGACGCGCTGTTTCGCTGCAACCCCGCCACCGGCCAATTGAAGCAAACCGTCCTTTGCGCGGGTGCCTACGAGGAATGCAAGGAGGGCTGGTACAGCGCATGCAGTGCTGCAAAGTGCCATGTGGGCCTGTCGACGTGCGTCGGCGATGCGGTCGAGTCCTGCAGCGACGGCTACTACCCGGCCAGCGTGAGCCCGTGCCCGGCGGACAAGATCTGCCAGGATGGCGGCTGCGTGATCCCAGCGTGCAAGCCGCCCGTGTTGCCAGGTGTCCCGGGCATGCGCGTGGTCGGCGTGCAGTGGTTGGCGGCCGGCGAAGGTTGCGACCTCGACACCCTGCCGGGCGCCGACAACCAGGCCCACAAGCTCGGGCCGTGGTTGCCACCAGCGTCGCTGCAGGCGGGACTTGCGTTGGGTGCCGTCGCCACGTTCGTGCAACTGACACAAGGGGCGACACCGATGCTGCAGGTGTTCGCGGCGACCCAGAACCCGCCACCCGATAGCGCGGCCTGGACCGCGCTGCCCGACACCTTCGACCGCAAAGCGCAGACGTCGGCGACCTGCCCTGCGCGCACGGCGCTGACGCTGAACGCGGACGGCTGGTACCACGGTGGCCAGACCTTGCAATGGCTGCCGTTGCGGGTCGCTTCGGGTGAATTGCGTCTGCCGCTTGCGAATATGCGCGCCAAGCTCGCGCAAGGCCAGGAGGCTGGCACCCAAACGCTGCTGGTGTGCGGCTGGTCGCCCAAGCTGCATTTCAACCAGCAGATCGCGAAGTTGCCGTTGCAGGCCGAGACCCTGCTCGGACTGACGGCGCGCCAGGTCCACGATGCCTTGGACGAGGCGCTGCTGCCGCTCGGCGATCCGGATGGCGATGGGGTGGTGGACGCAACGCCGTTGGCGTTCCAGTTGACACTCAAACCGTAGGCTGGCTTGCCAGGTGGGTCGCCAGCGCGCGACTTTGCAAGTCCACTCGCCGCTCGGCTTTCTATCGACCGGTTGTCCTTGGGAAAGTGGGACGCTGCCGCTAGCCGCTCCGCGAAACCCCGTCCGCGGCCGCCGGTACCGCCGTCGCCAGTCCGGTCGCCGAGGTTCGCCGCGCCAGCCGATAACCGCCAGCCGCCAGGGCCAGAATCGCCGCCGCCCACAGCAGCGTGCTCGGGGTCTCGCGCACCGAAAACAACAGCGCCCAGCTCGAGAACACGATGTAGATGGCCGCCGCGACCTTGACGCCCACCGACAGCACGGCATTGCGGCGCACCAGCAGCGCGATCACCGCGGCCATGCTGGTCAACGTCAGCACCGAGCCTGCGTTGTTGAGCAACACACTGAATTTCTGGGTCAACACCAACACCACGGCCACACCGGACTGCAGCGCCACCGACGCAAGCGGCGCGGATTCGTCGCGGCCGGCAAAAAGCCGCGGCAAGAAGCCGTCGCGTGCCATCGCCGCATACACGCGCGGCCCGACCAGCGTCATCGCCGACAGCGACGACACCAGCGCCACCAGCACCACCGAACTCATCGCCGCCGCGCCAGAAGGCCCGACCAGGTTGTTAAGCACGACGTGGCCAAGCGTCAGCTTCTCGTCTTCGGTCTTGACCCGCGCCAGATCAGCCGGCGTCAAGTTGGCGACGAACACCCAGTTGACCGCAAGGTAGACCGCGATGACAACGGCCGTGCCGATCCACATGGCCCGCCAGACGTCGCGGCGTGGATCGCGGAATTCGGCGGCGACGTAGGTCACCGCATTCCAGCCGCTGTAACAGAATCCGATGTAGACCAATGAGTTGAAGAAGCTGCCGAGCGTGCCGGCGACGCCGGTGGGCTGCTGCGCGGTCCAAGCCGGCATCTGGTTGCTGCCCGTCCAAAACCCGACCGCGATGAACGACACCAGCAGCACGATCTTGACCGCCACCAGCACATCCTGGGCCGTCGACGACGTGCGCAAATGCAAGCCGTGCACGCCGGTGATGACCAGTACGACCGCGATGGCGCTCCAAGTCGCATCGACGCCGAGCAGCACCGCCAGGTAGGCGCCGGCCGCCAGCGCAGCCATCGCCACCGGAGCCGAAAACCCGACCAGAAGCGACGTCCAACCCGCCACATAGCCAGCGTACGGATGAATCAGGCGCGACAAGTAACGGTACTCGCCGCCCGACTCCGGCATCTCGTGGGCCAGTTGGGCATAGACCGCGGCGCCAGCCAGGGCCACCACGCCGCCGACCGCCCAGGCCGCCAGAATCCACAGCGGGCCAAGCGAGTCGGCCATGTAGCCGGCGGTCGTCAGCACGCCAGAGCCGACCATGTTCGCGACCACCAGGCCGACGCCCGTCAGCAGGCCGATGCGACCCACCGCATGGGCGCGGGCGACCGCGAACTGGCCGGTAATCGAGGTCGAGGCGGTGGTCGAGGCGTTGTCGGACACGGAAACTCGTTGCGCCCACGGCGCTGGCCTGCCAACGCGCAGCCGGCGCAGGTGCTTCGCAGGCGTTGGGGGCGCGATCGTGCGGGCGGTCCGGCGGGCTGTCAACGGTTTTGCCTTTTTGCGATCGGGTCG
>CAXRHS010000385.1:0-10857 GCA_964230235.1 Myxococcota bacterium | reverse complement strand
CGCCGATCCAGGGCGAGCCAGCCGGCCGCCGACAACAACACGCGGCTCGGGGCGCGGGCGACCAGCGCGACGGCGGTCGGATGCGCCGCGGCCACGGCGTCGCTCAAGGCGCCAGCGACCTGCACGGCTTGAGCGGGATCGCTCGCCGCGGTTTTGGGGGCCAACAATGCGCGCAGGGTCGGCATGCTGGCGGCGATCGCAGCTTGGGTGGTCGGACCGGCCAGGGCGCCCACCGCAACCACCACCGCGTCGGCGACCTCAGGGTGCGCGGCCGCCTGGCGGTGATAGGCGCCGTCGATCAACACCACCTGGGCGTGCGCGTGCAGCTGTTGCACTGCTTGACGCAGTTGGGTGCGGTTGGCGATGCCGCCGAGCTGTACGGCCCCGCGGGCACGCACTTGCGCCAGCGCAGTCGGTCCCAGCGCGGTGGCAAAGCCAAGGTCGCGGGCTGCCGCAAAGGCCCGGCCACCCGCCGCGATCCACGCGGCGGCGGTCACCACCCAGGCGCCTCTCTCGACCACAATGCGCGGCTTTGCGAAATCGAGCCACGCGTCGCGCGCCTCGCCGTCCACGCCGATCGAGACCAGCCCGACCGACCAGCCGCGCGCGCCGGCTGCCGCCGCCAGGGCCAGCAATGCCGTGGTTTTGCCGGCGTTCTTGCTGGCGCCGATGAGCGTTACCCGGCGCGCAGTTTCGGACCCGGGCCACACGCACTGCGCCAGGCGGTCGATGCCGGCCTGGCTGGGCGTTGTTGGGGGTTGGTCACTCATTGCGCGGCAAAACCTGTGGCCCAACTGGGGCTGCACGGTGTCGATACTGCCACAACCGGTTCGGTGCGCTATGCTGGCCCGCGGGGCGCGGGCGGGGTCCGCGATCGGCTGGCGTGAGCGCGTTTTCTGCCAATTCCACCAACGGCCAGATGGTCGCGCGGTTCGCGAACCGCTATGCGCGCCGGTACTTGCCGATCTACGCCGTGGGGTTGGTGTTTCTGGCCGCCACCAATTGGCTGACAGTGTGGATTCCGCAGTTGCAAAAGGCGGTGTTTGACGAATTGGCCGGCGGCCGCAGCGCCGACGTCGTCCATGGCCACGCCTGGACCATCGCAGGTGCCGCGGTCGCGGTCATCGTGGTGCGGACGCTGTCGCGGATCTTGTTCTTCAACCCCGGTCGCGCCATCGAGTTTCGTTTGCGCAACGACATGCTGGACCGGCTGCTCGGCATGTCGCCAGCGTGGTTCCGCGGTGCGCCGATCGGCGACCTGATGGCGCGATCGGGCGACGACGCGACCTTTGTGCGCGCACTGGTGGGCTTCGCCGTGATCATGGCGCTGAACATGCTGCTCGCGGCCGGCATGGCGCTGTACCAGATGTTTCGGACCGACCCGTGGCTGACGGCGCTGTGCCTGCTGCCGGCGACGCTCGCGATCGTGCTCTTGCGCACCGGCGTCGCGTGGGCGATGTCGTTGATGAAAGAGACCCAAGTCGCGCTCGGCAAACTGAACGACGAAGTGCTGCAGACCTACAAGGGCGTGTCGGTGGTGCAGGCGTTCGCGGTCGAGGCCGCCTTCTTGCAGCGCTTTGACGCCTCGGCCCAACAGTACCTGCGCCTGAACTTGCGGCAGGCGGCGGTGCGCACGTTCTTTATGCCCGTGGTCGGCGTGGTCGGTAACCTGTGTATTTTCCTGCTTTTGTGGCAAGGCGGCAGAGCGGTCGTGGCGCGGCAGATGACCCTTGGCGACATGGCCGCCTACGCCAGCTACATCGCGGTGCTGGTGAGCGCGCTCGCGTCGGGTGGTTGGGTGGTCGGCGTGTTGCAGCGCGGCGTGGTGTCGTTGCGCCGGTGCTGGGACGTCATCGAGCTGAGCTCCGACCTGCCGGCTGGCACGATCGCGCTGCCAGCCAGCGACCGCGGCGTCCACCTGCAAGTGCGGGGCCTGACCGTGCGCCACCCGGATGCTGTCCAGACCCAGAATCCGGTCTTGCGCGACTTGGACTTTGAACTGCGCCCGGGCGGCATTCTTGGCATCTACGGGCCGGTCGGAGCGGGCAAGTCGACGCTGGCCGCAGCGATCGCGCGGATGCGGCCGGTTCCGCGCGGGACGGTCCACATCGACGGCGTCGACCTTGCCGATGTCGCGGAGGCCGACCTGCGGCGCGCGGTCGCCGTGGTGCCCCAAGAGGCGTTCTTGTTTTCGCGTTCGATCGCCCACAACGTCGGTTTTGACGATCCGGCCGACCGCGTCGACCCCGTCAAGGTGCAGACGGCCGTCGCCGACGCCCAACTGGCGGCCGAAGTCGCGCGCATGCCGCAGGGCCTGGAGACGGTGGTCGGCGAGCGCGGCTTGTTGCTGTCGGGGGGGCAGCGCCAGCGCACCCAGCTGGCCCGGGCGCTTTACCGCGGCGGCCGGCTGATCGTGCTCGACGACGTGCTCAGCGCCGTCGACCACGACACCGAGGGGCGGTTGTTGGCGGTGCTGCGCCGGCACATTGCGGGCCATGGCATGTCGGCGATCATCATCTCGCACCGCCTGACCGCGCTGGCGCACGCCGACGAGATCCTGGTGCTGGCCGATCCAGCGGGACCCGATGCCGGCCGGGTGGTCGAGCGCGGCAGCCACGCCGCACTGGTGGCGGCCGGCGGCGGCTATGCCACAGTGTGGGCGGCCCAGCAGAACGCGCCAGACGACGAGCGCCTCGCCGAAGCCGCGTAGAAAACGCCTTTTGTTTTCGATCGTTGCGTCGAGGTCGGCCCTCAATTTGCCGCCCTTTGGCGCAGCGGCTACCTTGTCGCCCACCCAGCGACGGCGCCCGGCGCCGCCCCTCCGGCCCGCCATGACCGCCCTGCACGCCTTGCATCGCACGATTCGACCCAGCGCGATTGCGTGGGCGGCGGTGCTAGGCTGGGCCATCGCGGCGTGTCAAGACCCACCGGCGCGCAAGCCCACCATTGGCGCCGGCAACACCGGTGCCGACATCGGCGGCGATCTGGCGTTTACCCCCGACGATGTCGCCACAGCGGTCGACGCTGCAGGCGGCGACGGCCCCGGCGCCGACCTTGACCCGGCCGACGGGGTGACCGCCAGTGATGTCGGCGGCGATGGCGGCGCGCCCAAGCCGGCGTGCAGCGCCGACAGCGACTGCGGGCCCAAGGGCAACTGCGTGGCCGGGCAGTGTTTCTTTCACACCCCCTGCCAGGGCGACAAGCAATGCCAGGCGCAAGGCCAGGTGTGCGACGTGTTGAGCGGCGAGTGCGTGCCGTGTCTGGTCGCCGCCGATTGCGGCAAGGGCATGGTCTGCAAGGGCCACGTGTGCCTGCAGCCCGCACAGCCGTGCGCCAGCACCAAAGAATGTCCAAATGGCCTGGTCTGCGACAAGGCGGCCGGCCAGTGTGCGCTGTGTGCGAGCGGGGCCGACTGTGCCGCCAGCCAGGGCTGCCTCGATGGCGTGTGCGTGCCCAAGATCTGCGCGCCGGGCAGCGGCAAGTGCCAGGACGCGCAGGTGCACATCGCCTGCAACGCCGGTGGCACCGCCTACACCAGCCAGCCGTGCGGACCCGCCGCGCTGTGCGCAGAAGGCGCTTGCAAACCGGTGGTGTGCGCGGCCGGCAAGCTCGGGTGCGTTGGCCAGCAATTGATGCAGTGCAACGCCAACGGCACCGCCCAGAGCCTGGTCAAGGACTGCTCGAGCACCGGGTTGCTGTGCAACGCCGGGCAGTGCGAGCCGGCCAAGGTGTGCGCGGCCGCCAGCACCACCTGCAAGGATGGCGCCCTGCTGGTCTGCAAGGCCGATGGCACCGGCTATGACAAGATCGCCTGCAATCCTGGGCAGGTATGCATGGGTCAGACCTGCGTGCCGCAGACCTGCGCGCCCAACGCAGGCGGCTGCGACGGCAGCCAGACGCTGCAATGCGACACCATCGGCAGCGCGTGGAAAAAGGGCAAGGACTGTGGCCCGGCCGGCCAGGTCTGCAAGCTTGGTCAGTGCGTCGCCGGTTGCATCAAGGGCGCCGTCACCGCCAACAAGACGCTCGGCACCGCGGTTGCCAACCTGGGCGGCGTGGTGGCACTGCCCGATGGCGGGTGGATCCTGGTCGGTCAGCAAGAGGGCGGCAAGGCGTGGGTCGTGCGCACCGACATGCTCGGCGCGCTCGCGTGGGACAAAGTGTTGGTCGCCAACGGCGGTTCGCTGGCCGGCGCGGTGACTGCGACCGCCGCAGAGTTCATCGCGGCCGGCGCGATGGTCGACAAGACAACCGGGGCGGGCTGCGCGCTGCTTGCCATCGTCGCCGCCGACGGGTCGACTGCGGTGGAGCAACCGCTGTGCGCCGCCGCGGCCAACCCGGCGGTCCACCTGGGCGCAGAAGCAATCGCGCGCCGGCCAGACGGCGGCTTGTACCTGGCCGGTCGGCGCGGCACCGGCAGCAGCGCCGCCAACGACGATCTGTGGGTGGCGCGGCTCGACCCGACCGGCAAGTCGATCTGGCAAAAGCACTCGGCGGTGCTCTTGGGCGACCGCGCCCAAGACGTGGCAGTGCTGGCCGACGGCGGCGCGCTGGCGGTCGGCTATGCCAGCACGGCTGTCGCGGGCGCGGGCGAAACCCCAGCCGCGATGCTGGTGCGGTACGACGACGCGGGCACGCTGCTGTGGACCAAGATCGTCTCGGGTTACCTGGCGTCGCGGGCGTCGGCCGTGGTGCTCGGCCCTGCTGGCAGCGCCTACGTGGTCGGCCAGGCCCAGGCCAAGGACAACGCCCTGTCGCAGTCGTGGCTGGCCCAGGTCGGCCCCGACGGTCAGATTCTGGCCCAGGCGTTGGTCGGCAAGACCTTCAGCGCGCAGTTGGTCGATGTGGCGCCCCAATCCGACGGAACGCTGGCGGTGCTGCAAGCGGTGGTCGCCGGCCCCGGCAACTTGCTGCACCTGACCGCCGCCGGCTCCGTGCTCGACGCCGTGGCCCTGCCGACCACCAAGGACATGGTGCCGCAGCGCCTCGCGGTCAACGCGGCCGGCGACCTTGCGGCGACGACTGGCAGCGTGTTTGCGCTCAAACTGCCCGGCCGCGTCGTCACTTTTTGCGGCTGGTAGCCGACCGCGGCGGCCAAAACGGGTTTGCCGTTCCGTTCGGCCGCATGCTACATTGCGCGATTCGCCCGCCGTGCGACCCATCGGGCAGGGGTTGCCGGCATTTCGGGCTTTAGCGGGCGCGGGCGCCCGGTCAGCAAGAGGTCGGCACATGCGACAGCAAGGCAAGCGGTGGGCAGCGTGGTGCGCAATGGCCGTCGCAGTGGGCGCCTGGGCCTGCGGCACCGATCCGATTGCCCCGGCCGCGACCGATACCGGGATTGCGGTCGCTGACCTGGGCGGCGGTGACAGCGGGTCTGGCGAGACGGCGTCCACGGACGGGGCCGGCGGCGACGCCGACACAACATCCAAGAGCGATGCGATCGACGGCAGCGCGGACGACGTCGCCGAGGTCGCCGATACCGCCGACAGCGCGCCCGAGACCGCGGCCGAGACCACGGCCGAGGTGGTCGACGTCGTTGACACCGGCCCCGATCTGGTCGCCACCGACATTGGCCCCGATGTCAGCAAGGACATCACCCCCGATGGCAGCGGCGGCACGCCGGTGCCGGGCGAGTACAACGCCATCTGCGCCAGCAGCGCCGACTGCGTCAACCCGTGCGTGACCACGGCCTCGACCTGCGTGGGCGGCAAGTGCAACTTCAAGCCGCACGACAAGGCTTGTCTCATCGAGATCGGCGGTGGCAAGGTCGAGTGCGTGGCCGTGGGCGGCATCAGCAAGGCCAAGTCGTGCCTGGCGTGCCAAGGTGGCGCCGGCAAAGCGGTATTGAGCGCCAACACCTGGCTGTTGCCGATGGACGGCCCGACCGAAAGCGTGGTCATCAAAGACGTCGCCGGCAATGGCATCAACTGGAACTACACCGACAAGAAGGCCATCTCGGGCGGCAAGTCGCTGTGGATCGGCGATCCGGCCAAGGGCACCTACGCCAACGGCAAAGCGGTCGGCGCCACCGCCACCAGCGCCGAAGCCAAAGTGCCGAACCTGCCGGGCATCAAGCCCAAGCTCAACTTCTGGCTGTGGCTCGACACCGAGCAGACCGAGGGCGACGATCTGCTGACCATTCAAGTGATTTCGGGTGGCCAGCCGTCGGCGATCTGGACCAGCGACGCGATCGGCGGCAGCACCCACGGCGCCTGGCAGCGCATCGTCGTCGATCTGGCCGCATTTGCCGACAAGACCGTGCAGTTCCAGTTGGCGTTCACCACCAAGGACGGCGTGCTCAACGCCTACGCCGGCGCCTTTGTCGACGACCTGGCGGTCGCCACCGGCTGCTGCGCGGCCGACGCCGAGTGCGAGGACGGCAACGCCTGCACCACCGATGCCTGCGTGGGCGAAGGCGACAAGCTGCCGGTCTGCAAGAACACCGCCAAAGCCGACTGCTGCGTGACCAACGCCAACTGCGACGACAAGAAGCCGTGCACGCTCGACCTGTGCAGCGGGCCGGGCGGCACCTGCAGCCACAGCGATCTGCCGGGCTGCTGCATGGACAACGCCGGCTGCGACGACAAGAACGCGTGCACCGAAGACCTGTGCCCAGCGGCCGGCGGCCAGTGCCAGCACATCAACAAGTGCTGCAAGGCCGACGCCGAGTGCGCGACCAGCGACCCGTGCAAGAAGGGCACTTGCAACTCGGGTCAGTGCAGCTACGCCGACACCTGCTGCCTGTTCAACGACGACTGCGACGACTTCAACCCGTGCACCACCGATGCTTGCGACAAGGGCAAGTGCGTCTACACCAGCGCAACGGTGCCTGGCTGCTGCGCGCCGCAGGTCCTGGTCAGCAAGTTCGACGGCTCCGAAGAAGGGTGGACGCTGACCAGCACCCACCCCACGATCAAGTGGTTCTACAAAGACAGCACCTTTACCAAATCGGCGCCCGGCAGCCTCAAGATGGCCGACCCGGCCAAAGACAGCAGCTCCGTGCCGTTTACCAATCCGCAGTTCAAGGTCACGGCGTCGTCGCCGGCCATCACGGTTCTGCCCGGCAAGGAGACCACGCTGTCGTTCTGGTCGTACCACGTCAGCGGCAACGGCACCAGTTACACGTTCAAGGTGTTCGTTGTCCTTGACGGCGTTGAGAACGTGCTGGCGCAGTTCTCGTACTCGTCGCACTTCAACACCTGGAAGAACACGGTTGTCGACCTGACGCCGCTGGGCGGCAAATCGGTCGAGTTGAACTTCCAGGTCATGGCAACGACGACTGGTGGCACCTACGTTGCCACCGGCATCTACCTCGACGATGTGGTGGTCACATCGACCTGCCAGGCCAAGAAGTGCACCACCAGCGCCAACTGCCCGACCACCGGCTTTGGCTGCCTGGCCGGCGTGTGCACCGACGGCATGTGCACCTACGCCAACAGCTGCTGCGCCACCGACAAGGACTGCAACGACAGCAACCTGTGCACCGCCGACCTGTGCGCGACCACCACCAAGAAATGCTCGTTCACCGCCATCAAAGGCTGCTGCATGGGCCCGGGCGACTGCAACGACGCCAACGCGTGCACCACCGACATCTGCCCCGGCCCTGGCGGCCAGTGCAGCAATCCGGGCGTGCCGGGCTGCTGCCTCAGCAGCTCGCAGTGCGACGACAAGAACGCGTGCACTACCGACAACTGCATGCAAAACAAGTGCGTCAACGCGACCTTGTGTTGCGCGGCCGACAAGGACTGCGCCGACGGCGAGACCAAGTGCACCACCGACACCTGCGTGGCCGGCAAGTGCCAGCACAAGCCGACCGGCGCGCCCGGCTGCTGCGAGCCCGACGTGTGGGTCAACGATTTCGATCAGGGCGCGCTCAAGGACATCACCATCAGCAACAGCGCCGGGGTCGGCAAAGGCTGGCAGATCAACGCCAGTCCACCGGGCGGCTTGAACAAGAGCGCGCCGGCCGTGTTGTGGTATGGAGACCCCGCCAAGGGCACGTTCGACATGGGCGCGACCAATGGCAAAGCGACGACGCCCAAGATCCAACTGCCGGCGGGCACCAAGTCCAAGCTGACGATGGGCCTGCTCATGGACACGGAATCCGGCGGCAAGGGTTCGTACGACGACATGTACGTGTACCTGTACGTCAACGGCCAGAAGCTGACGGTGTGGGACAAGGGCACTGGCGTCACCCCCAACAAGTGGTACGACATCAGCTATGACCTGTCGCCGTACATGGGCCAGGAAATTCAGATCGAGTTGTATTTCAATACCCTCGACAGCATCGGCAACGGCGGCAAGGGCGTCTTTGTCGACGACCTCAAGGTCACGACCGATTGCGGCAGCTAGATGCAATGGGCGCGGCGGGCTGGAGAAAGGCAGGCATGCACATGCAGTGGGTGACGAAGTCAACCCTGGTTGGTCTGGCGGCGGCGCTGGTCGCCAGCGGTTGTGGCGAAGATCCCAAGCCAGCGGCCAAGGATGCAGCCAGCGACAGCGCCGCGGAAACGGGCGGCGACACCGGCGAACCGGCGGACAGCGGGGCCGCTGACGCTGGATCAGACACGGCAGTGCAAGACGGCGCATCGGACGCAACGGAACCCGTGGATACCGCTGGTGAGGCGGCCGGCGACGACGCGGATGCTGCGACAGAGGTCGCCGTCGACGTGGCCGTGGCCGATGTGCCGCAGTGTACGACCAGCACCGATTGCACGGGCAAGCTGACGCTGTCGCCGTGCCAGGACCCGCTGTGCGACCTTGGCACCTGCAAGGCCATCCCCAAGCCGTTTCCGTCGTGCTGCAACAACGCGGGCTGCGACGACAAGGACGAGTGCACCACCGATACCTGCGACAGCAGCAACCACCAGTGCAAGAACGCGGTCGATCCGCTGTGCTGTTCGGGCAAGAAGACGCTGCTCAAGTCGAGCTTTGAGACTGCGCTCGGCGATGGACTCAAGTCGGCCGACGCGGCCAGCAATGGCAACGTGCAGTGGCAGACCAGCACCGCGCGCGCCCACTCGGGCAAGGCATCGCTGTATTTCGGCAATGCGTGCAAGACCTACGACACCTCGATGACCCCGGACGGCGGTTGCAAGCCGGGCAAGGACGCGCAGCCGGTCGCCACCACGTTGGCCAGCAACGCCCAGTTCTTGCCCGAAGGCAAAAAGGCGCATCTGGTGTTCTGGCTGTGGCTCGATACCGAGGCGCCGTATGCCAATCAGTTCAAGCCCGGCACCTGCAAGACCGCCTGCCCAGCGGGGGCCAGTTGCTTTGTGGTCAACGAAGTCGCCCAGTGCCTCGCCGAAAAAGACGTGCTGACCCTGCAAGTGGTCGAAGGCAGCAAGGCGACCCAGGCTTGGACTTCGCTGGCGATCGGCAAGACCACCAAAGGCCAGTGGCAGCAGATCGCGGTCGATCTCAGCGACTGGGCCGGCAAGACTGTCAAAGTCCAGTGGAACTTTGCCAGCGGTTCAGGCTTCAAGAACGACTACGAGGGCATCTACTTGGACGACGTGGTGTGGGAGACCGTGTGTGCCCAGGCCTATTGCGACGCCGCCAATCCCTGCAAAGCCGACGACAACGCGTGCACGACCGACGCCTGTCACCCGTACGTCAACGGCGCGGCCGGCTCGGGTGCCGGTGCCTGCCTGTACGCCCAAGCGGCCGGTTGTTGCACGGCCGACGGCGACTGCGACGACGGCGTCGCCTGCACGCTCGACGTCTGCAAGGCCGGCCAGTGCACCAACAACCCCGATCCGGGCAAGCCCGGTTGCTGCAAAAGCGCCGTCTCGCTGTACGCGCCGTTCGACGACGCCCTGACCGAGTGGACGACGCTGCAGCAGAATTCGGCCACCGTCGGCTGGCACCTTTTGCCCAACGGCGGCGAAGCGGGCGGCGCGCTGGCCTTCTCCAACGAAGACGGCAGCAGCTTTGACGATCCAGTATTGAGCGACGACGTCGGCCCCAAGGGGGTGGTGTGCAGCAAGCCGACCGCAATCAAGGCCGGATCTGTTTTCAACCTGCTGACCTTTCAGCTCAAACTCGACACGGAGTGGACCGGTGTCGCGGCCGGCAAGTACCTCAAACCGCCGCTTGCCGGCCTGCCCAAGTTCGACGAGTTCACCGTCATCGCCATGGTCGCCAACCAACCGACCCTGGTGTGGTCGAGCGACGTCATCGCCGGCACCACCAACGGCAAGTGGAAGACCATCACGGTGCCGCTCGACGCCCTGCAAGGCAAGACCATCCAGTTGTGCCTGAGCTTTGACGCCGGCGACGGCAGCAAGAACGCGTTTGCCGGCGTGGCGGTGGACGAACTGGCGATCAAGGTCGCGTGCAGCAAACAGCTGTGCTACCTCGACGGCGAGTGCGCCAAGAAGGCGTGTGGCGCGTGCGAAACCGCCAAGTGCGACGCCGCCCAGGGCTGCGTGTGCGCCAAGACTGCCGGGTGCTGCAGCGGCGACGCCGACTGCGACGACAAAAACGACTGCACCACCGACCAATGCGCGGTCAACGTGTGCAAGAACACCAAGAAGCCGGATTGCCCGCCGCCCAATCCGTAGCGCCGCCGCCCAACACGCGGCGGGGGACAAGCTGCCGGCCTATTGCCTCGTTTTGACCGGTGGCGCGGGCGTCGTGGCCTGCCGCCTGCGGACCTCAATGCATGCGGCGCGGCATCAGCGGCCAAGCGATGCCGCGCGCAGCTCATCCAGCGAAAAACCGGTCGCTTGCAAGTCAGTGTCGCCCAGCACCCCCGCGCGCAAGCCGGCCTGCACCGCCCAGAATTCCATGCCGGCGACGGCCTTGTCGACCAATCGCACCGCCTCCGTGCGCGCCTCGTCGCGTTCGGCGCCC
>CAXRHS010000384.1:0-2390 GCA_964230235.1 Myxococcota bacterium | reverse complement strand
AGCGCGCCGGTACGGGCAACAAGACCTTTGACCTGGTCGCTGGCGCCGCGTTTGGCGATGCAGGCAGCAAGGCCGACTGGCAGGCGGCGGCGAAGGAACACGCCAAGAATCCGGGCAACCCGGCGCACCAGCAGGCGCTGGTGGGCCTGGCGCTGACCGGCGACAAGGGCGCGGAAAAGCAGATTATTGGCTTGCTGACCGGCAAGGACGAGGACCCGGCGCGTGAGCATGCGCTGCTGCTGCAGGCCTACCAGGACACGGCCGTTGGCGGGCGCGTGCTGGCCGGTGCCAAGAAGGCCATCGCCAAAATGCCCACCAAGGGGCTGGCAGGCCAGACGCGCGCCATCCTGGTCGGCATCGCGCTGCGGCAAGGCGATGCCGCGATGGTCGCGGACGCCAAGGCGATCTTTGGCGGGGACAACGGCGAGACGCGCACCATCCTGGCGCAGGCGCTCGGCAAGGGCAACTACTCGGGTTCGCTGGAATTGCCGACAAACGGACTGGCTGGCGGTGCACCGGTTGCCGGCCTTGAGGCGGTGCTGGCCGAGGCCTTCTCCATGGAATCGGACAAGACCACCCGCGGCTGGATTGCGCGAGCGTGGGCGATGGTCAAGGTGCACGACGGGTAGCCCGAAGGGCTGCGGTTGCGGTCTGTTCCGTTGCCAGTCGGCCGCGCGGACGGCTTTTTCATCCGATTGGCTTCACAACCCGCACGCCCCCGCCTTGCACAGCTTGCCCCCGCCGCACTGCACCGGGTCGTGCTTGCAGCCGCCGAGCGGCAGGCAGACGTCGAGCGTGCAGCCGTCGCCGTCGTCGCAGGCGTTGAAGTCGGCTTTGGCGCAGGCGCCGGAGATGGCGCAGGGCAGTTGACCCCAGGCGTCGGTGCGGACCAGCCAGCCGTCTAGGCCGCCAGCGCCTTTGGACATGGTGTGGCCGGCGGCGAACAGGCCTCCGCCGTCAATTGCGGCGAGCCCGTAGAAGGCATCGCGTTGCTCGCCGCCGATGGTGCGCTCCCAAATCAGCTGACCGTCCAGGTCAAGACCGCCGAGCCAGCCGTTCATGGTTTTAGGGCCTTTGCCGGTCTGCGTGTGGCCCGCCAAGGCGATGCCTGCGGTAGTGATGGCGATGCCCTGCGCACCTGCAATGTACCAGGACTTGCCTTGCCAGTCCCATAACACGTTGCCGCTGCCGTCGAGGCGAGAGGCGAAAACGGCACCGTTGCCTGGCAGCCCAGCGTACCCCGCGACGACGAGGCCATTGTCCTGCAGTGCGGCCAGCGTGGCAACGGTGCCCGGACCGCCTTTGAGGAGCTGGACCTGCCATTTTTGCCCGCCTCCCGGTAGCAAGCGCGAAACATAGGCTTTGCCGCCCAGAGACATGTCCACTAAAATGTCGCCACCTGGAAACGCAGCAAGGCCTCGTGCGAGGTCGCCCGGTTTGCCAATTGAAACGGACCAAAGCGTGTTGCAGCGGTCGTCGGTGCGAATCACCAGTGCCCCGGTCTCGGGATGTCTCCCAGCGCCAATCAGATCGTCATCGCCTACGGTGACAACATCGAGGAAGTCCATTGCTCCGCTGGTCAGTCCAGTTGCAGCTTTGTTTCCATTGCGATCAAACACGGCAACCACTGCACTTCCGGCTGCTCCGCCACCGACCGCGATTCGACCGTCCGCCGTTCCACGCCACCCCGGCAGTAGCTGGTCGAATTGAAGTTCACAACAGAGTCCCTCAGCAGGGTACCACCGCCGTTGGTCTTGCGCACCCAGCACTCGGTGCCCTGATACCCAGTGGTTACGAAGTCGCCGCCTCGCGTGCGGAAGGCGCCGAGCACCTCATCGTTGGCGGCCGTGCCAATCGCCGTGTCGAACAGCTTTGGCTTGCCCGGCTGGCACGCCCCGCCACTACACGAATCTGCCGCGGTGCAGGTCGCGCCGGCATCGCACGGGTCCGTGTTGTTGTTCTGCACGCAACCCTTGACCGGATCGCAAGTGCCAGTCGTACATGGGTTCTTGTCCTGGCAGTCCTGCCAGGTGGGCGCAGCGCACTTGCCGGCCTCCGCGCAACCTGTTTGGCCCCAAGGCGACAAAGGCCAGAGCGGCGCTTCCGTTTTACCCGGAACGCGACCGACCCAGATACCGCCGTCGGGGGTGCGCACGGTATCGTAGTCCCACGCGCCCGACCAGGATGGCCCGTCCGACAAGTTGGCACCGTTGCCGTCGAGCTGAACCAGGCCGGCATATCCCTGCGCCGCTGAAAACGTCCCCGTGTGTAGTGCCGCCAGCGAGCCGTCTGCGCTGGGCAAGATGCGTGTAATGCCATAGGTCGATGCAGACCAAGGTTTGCCGGTCAAGCGTTGCCACTTGACCATGCCCGCCGGATCGGTGCGCAGC
>CAXRHS010000383.1:0-5672 GCA_964230235.1 Myxococcota bacterium | reverse complement strand
GGTTGATGAGCGACGGCACCAACAGCACCGGCGCAGGCACGGCCAGCCCTTGCGGCCGTGGGTGGTAGCGGAGCAGGCGCCACTTGTTCTCGCGGTGCACCACGGCGTGGGGTGTCGCACCCACAGGCGGCACCGGCCGGCGGTGCAACGTGGCGAGGTTCAACAGGCGGCGCAACATGGGCGCTCCTATGCGGGCAAGCGGGGGGAGCTACGCATACAGCGCCTCGAATTCTGGCCGGAATTCCTCGCACACCCGCTTGCGCTTGACCTTGAGCGTCGGCGTCAACTGACCGCCCTCGACGGTGAGCGGCCGCGGCATCACCGCGAGTTTGCGCAGCGTTTCGTGCCGCGGCAACGTCGCGTTGACCGCCGCGACTTTGGCGGCGAGCCGGGCGTGCAGTTCGGCGGTGCGCTGCTCGGGTGCGATGTCGGCCAACACAATCGGCACCATCAGCGGATTGGGCCACAAGCCGACCACCAGGTACGGCTTGCCGTCGCCGTACACCACGGCTTGCGCGATCAGCGGTTCGTCGGCGAATTGCTGTTCGAGGTTGGCGGGCGGCACGTTCTTGCCACCGGCGGTGACCAGGATGTCCTTCTTGCGATCGATGATCTGCAAGAAGCCGTCCTGGGTCCAACGGCCGACATCGCCAGTTTGCAGCCAGCCGTCGGGGGTGAAGATCTGCGCGGTCGCGGCCGCGTCTTTGTGATAGCCCGCGAAAATGTTGGGTCCGCGGGCCAGGATTTCGCCGTCGTCGGCGAGGCGCAATTCGACACTCGGCAGCGCCTTGCCGACCGAATCAAAGCGGTAGGCGTCGGGGCGGTTCAGCGTCAGCGTCGGCGCGGCTTCGGTGAGGCCATAGCCTTCGAGAATCAGCAACCCGGCGTCGGCAAAGAAGGTTTTGACTTCGCGCTTGAGCCCGGCACCACCCGACAAGCAGAACCGCAGCCGCCCACCGGTAATTTCGCGCAGGGTTGCCGCGGGGTCCGGGCTGTTGGCGCTGAATTGCGCGAGCTTTTCCCAAATCAATGGCACCGACATCAGCACCTGCGGGCGGACCTCGGGCAGGCGCGCCAGCACCTCGGTCGGCTCGCACAGGTAGCTGACAAAACCCAGCGTGTTGCCAAGGCAGGCCTCGCCAAAGCCAAAGATGTGGCTCATCGGCAGCCACAGCAGGTCGGTGTCGCCCGGCTCGACCAGCGGCGCGTTGCACAACAACCAGTCGCGGCCGTTGCTGCCGACGTTGCGGTGGGTCAACGGCACGCCTTTGGGATTGCCCGAAGTGCCGCTCGTGTAGAGCATGACGCCGACGTCGTCCAACGTGATGGCAGCGAGCGCGGCCTCAAAGTGACCGGGGTGCGCCGCATCCCACGCAGCGCCGGCAGCTTGCAGCTGCTGCAGGCTCAGCACATGCGCCGCCATGGCATCGCCTGCCCCCTGCGCGGTGGCGGCCAGCGCCGGGTCGAACACCACGACATGCCGGACCGTGTGCGCAATGGCCGGCCACGCTGCCTGTACTTTGGCCAGCAGCGCGGGCGTGTCCGCGAACAGCACCACGGCATCGGCATGGCCAACCACATAGGCCAACTGATCCGCGGTGTTGCTGGCATAGACAGGCACCAGGACCGCACGGGCCGCGCCGAGTCCCAGCGCGGCTTCCATCCAAGCCACCCGGTTTGGCGCAAACACCGCGCCGCGCTCGCCTGGCGCGATCTGGAGCGCCAACAGGCCACAGGCGACCTGGCGAACCGCAGTGGTATGCGCGCGCCAGGTAACTGGCTGCCAATGGCCCGCCGCCTGCACCATGTAGCGAGCCTGGTCGAGGCGGTCGGCGGCGCTGTCGAAAAGCACCCGCGCGGCAGGTTTGAGCTCAAGGTACGGGGTTGCATCCATCGCGGTCCTCGATCACACCGAAGGGCGGACAGCCTTGGCCGCGCGCGCCTGGGCGTCGGCCAGTTGCTCTTCGAGGTCGATGACCCGGCTGTTCAACTGGTGGATGGCGTGCAGCGTCCGTTCCTGGTCGCGGCGGGTCGGCAGGCCCATGCCGGCCCAGAATTGCGCAAGCCCCTGGTCGCGCTTGGCTTTGGCGCGCATTGCCATCGCCAACGCGGCACCGCCGGGCCCGAGCACCAGCGGGCTTTTCATGCAGGTCTCGACAAACGCCGCGGTGGCGTTTTCCCAGGCGTCAAAGCCTTGCTTCCAGGTGTTCCAGGGGTTCATGGTCAGTCTCCAAGTCAGTCGGCTCACAGGGCCAGGCGCCGAACTTCGGCGGCCAGCGAAAAGTTGGGGTCAGTCTGCTTGGCCTCGGGCGCCGCGCGCGCGACCTCGCCCAAGCACTCGAAAAAGAACTGGGTCTGCACCCGCTCGACCGGCTTGCCGGCGATCGCGGTGGTCTGCACCTTTGTGCGAACCCGAATCGCCTGATCAAGAGTGATGTCTGGCAGTTCCATCACGCCGGCGGAATCGGCGCTGAAGGTGTAGACATCGGTGGCGGCGTAGGGCAGGCCATAGAGCTTGGCCTTGGCGAGCACGCCTTTGGCGGTCCAATTGTCGTGGATCAGCAGCGGGAATTTCAGAACCTGCACCGGGTCCTCGTAGACCAGCAAGGTCTGGCCCGCTTGCGGCGACGCCTCGCGCGAAGCCATGCCTAGCAGCCAGACGCCCGCACTGTCATGGCGGTAGACCGCGTCGAGCGTGCCATCGGCGTCAAAGGGCACGGCGAACTGTGTCGCGCCCGTCGCCCCGCCCGCAAAATGCCCCGTGTACCACTGGCCGTCGAGCGGCGCAGCGGCCACCTGCAGCGTTTGCTCTGCCGCAGCCGACCACCCCCAATCCCACACCCGCACGCCCGAAGCAGCCACAGTGCCGGTCTGGTCGACGGTGCGGTTGCGGGCGACCCGGTAGCGGGCAACGACGCCGAGCGCCGGCTTGACTTCGTGGGCGTCCAACCGGCCATCGAGGTTGGGCACGCAGCCCAGGCCGGCGTTCCAGTGTGAAGCGGGCAAGTAGGGTTGGTCGGCCGGATAGGTGGCGTTGTCGACGCAGCCGGCGCCGAGCGCCAGCGCTGCGGCCCAAAGGCCATTGCGCGCGTTTGGTTTTCGCATCAGAACTCCCAGCGCAGCAGCAGACGGGCCAGCTGTGCAGGCTGTGCGCGCAGTGCACGGTCGGGATTGTCGAGCCCGGCGTGCGGCAACAGCAATGCATATTGGAGTTGGGCGACCAGGCCGTCGCCGGTCGCATAGGTCACGGTCGGGTCGAGTTCGAAGCCAAGTGCGCGCTGGCCCCCGGGCGCGCTTGCCGCGGCCAATGCCCACGCTTGTACCAATGCAAGTTCGAGCCGCAAGGTGCCGGCGCCAAACGCGGACTCGGTCCAATGCAAGTGGGGCCGCAGGTAGCCCGCATCGGCGACAGCGCCATACAACTCGCGAAACAGGATGCGATCCACGCGAAAGTCGCCGTGCATGCGGAATTCGCTTAGCCGGGTGTCGCGCGGAGGGTCAATTTGCGCACCGCGCAAACTGCCGGCGGACCCGGGGCCATCCGCAGGGTTCTGGCTGGCCACCCCGGCCGCAGCATCGCCACTGGCAACGCCGGCATCCAAGCCAGCCGCAAAGCCGGACTCGCCGCCAAACCGCGAACGCAGCACCGCCGCGTACTGCGCGACTTCGATCGGACGGCGCACGTGGACCCCCGGCAGCAGCGACGCTTCTTCAAAGCCGCCGCGGACCAGCGCCCCTTCCACTTCGACCTCGCCCCAGCCGGCAGTTGCGCGCAGCCACACATCGCCGGCAACCACTTGCAGGCCCCGGCGAACCCAGTCGGCCCGGCCGAGCGCTTTGGCGTCGCCCGCCCAACTGACTGGCACGTCGCGGTCCTGCCAGCGCGTGGACACGTAGCCGCCATACTGCACGGTGGTCTTGTTGGCGCGCAGCCTGCGCAGCCGGGCGAGGTCGCTGCGCAGGTTCAACACGGCCAGGGTCGCGGATCGCACGTCGTCGCTCGGGTCCAGGTCGACCACCCGATTGCCGTCCGGCCGCGGTGCCAGCGGTCCGGTCGCAGACCAATCGTAGGCGAGCGCCCAGATGTGGCCGGCCAGCGGCGTAACCAGCGCGATCCGGTCGCTGGCGTCGCCGCGATCGGTGTCGAGGCCATCGCCGCCGTGGCTGACCATGCCGGTGCCCCAGTGCGCGTTCATGCGGCCGATCGCCAGTGCGCCGAACGGCAGCGCCGCCACCGCGTAGGCCCGCCGCACCGTCGCGAGCGAGGTCGGGCTGCTCTGGCCGGTGGCGGCTACGGGCGGCGCATTGGGGGCGCTGCCCAGCGCCAGGTTGTCGAACCAGTCCAAGCGCACCGCGACCAGACCGCCGCCGCGCGGCGTGCGCAGGGTGAAATCTGTTCGCAGGCGCACATCGACATGGGTCAGCGTTTGTGCCCCTGGCGAACCCGGCGGAACCGGATAGATCGGCCGACCCTGCGGATCGAGCCCGCGGTCGAGGTCGAGGTTGTGCAACAGCTCTGCTCGACTGCGGAACGACGCCCGCCAGTCGAGCGATTTGTGCGGCGCACCATCCAGCTCGGCAGCCAGATCGGCAAAGCCCGCCTGCGGCAACAACACCGGCTCTGCAGCCGACGCCAGTGCGGCCGTCAGCGTGACCGCGAGCGGCATGGCGAAGGCCAGCGTCTTCACGGTACCGCCTCGCCGCGCAAGAAGGCGACAAGGGCCGCGTAGGACGCCTCTGCGGCTTCGATCATCGGAAAGTGGCCGCAGCGCGGGTACACCCGCAACCGCGCGTCGGGCAGCGTCGCGGCCAACCGCTCGCCAAACGCAAGCCAACTGACGGCGTCCTGGGCGCCCCACAATAGGAGCGTTGGCTGTTTGACCGTCGACCAGCGCTGCTCGAGCTCGGCAAACCGCTGACCTCGCGCGGCGGCCAGCGCGGCAGCCACCGTGCCCGGCCGTTCCAGGGCGCGCTCAACCTCTTGCACAAACGCCTCGCGCACCACGGTCGGATCGTAAAAGGCGCGCACCAGCCGCTCATCGGCACGCTCTTTGTAGAAAAGCCCGAACAGGGCCTCGCCGACGCCATCGACGCGCGCCCACCGAAAGAATGCCGGCAACTGGTCCTCAAACACCCAGGCATCGTAGAGCGCGACCCGTTGCACCCGATCGGGCGCCGCCAGCGCCACCGACAGCGCCACCGAACTGCCCCACGAGTGACCGACCACCGCAAAGCGATCCACGCCGCGGCTGTCGAGCACCGCCAGCACCAGCCGCGCCTGCGCCGGCGGCGAGTAGTCGCCGTCGGGCCGGTCGGTCCAGCCAAAGCCTTTCAAATCCAGTGAAATCACGCGGTGGGTCCTGGCCAGCCGCGGGGCGACCGTGGCCCAGGTCTCCAAGGCCGACGCAAAGCCGTGCAAAAGCACCACCACCGGCGCGTCTTGCGGGCCCTCGTCGCGAAACCGCACCCGCATCGCGCGGCCGTCTGGCGACACCGTCGCAAAAGTTGCATCGCGCGGTTCGCCGGGCATCGGGCCCTGGTGCCACGACAAGCAACCGCCGCACGGCAGAGCCGCAAACAGCGCCGCAAGCAGCAACACCCGCGCGGACATCTGCTACGGCCCGATCCGCCGCGCCTCAGATCGGAAGAGCACACGTCTGAACTCCAGACAC
>CAXRHS010000382.1:0-2621 GCA_964230235.1 Myxococcota bacterium | reverse complement strand
AGGAGAATCATCGGTTGCCTACTGCGGGGGGAACCTGCGCGAGCCCTGCCGCTCGCGAAGGGCACCTATTGGACCACAGCGCCGCCGTGGTCGGCAAGGGCAAAAGCGCGGGGTGCGCGGCAAGATCGCGATGGACGCCCCCTGCGCCTTGGCCTACAATCCGCCCCCTTTGCGAGGGTCTGCACCGCATGAAGCGTTGCGCCAGTTGCGGCACCACCTACACCGGCAGCGAAAAATTCTGCCGCCACGACGGCGCGCCGCTGCATGCGGTGGAGCCGGCTGTCGAGGACGCCGTCTTGACTGCCGCGCCTGCGCCCGCGCCTGCACCGACATCTTCGACCTCTTCCACTGCCGCGGCAGGCGTCCAGCCCGCACCGGCTGTCACGCCAACCGCAAGCGCAACGACGCCGCATACAGGCCGGCTGTCGCCCGACGAGACCGATACCGTGGTCGGGCCGATGCCGACCGATCCCGACGAGACTCCGCCGCTGGGCGGGCGGGCTGAGCCAGATGCCACGCCGCCGATGACAGCGGTGCCGCAGGTCTCCGCGAAACTCGCCGCCTTGCAGGGCAAGACGCAGCCGCCGCCGTTGCCAGCAAAGACCACGCGCAAGAACGCTGCGCCGGATTTGTTCGTTCCTCCGAGAAGTTCGCCAAGTGGTCGCAATGTGATGCCGGGTATACCGGCCGAAAGTAGCCAGCCTACCACGCAAATTACCGCTTTGTCGCCAGAAGATGCCGAAATCCAGGCAGCCTACAAGGGCAAGACGATCGATGGCCGCTACCACATCGGGCGCCTGATCGGCCACGGCGGGATGGGCGCGGTGTTTGAGTGCGAGCAGGTTCACCTCAAGAAGCGCATGGCGGTCAAGCTGCTGCACGAGAATCTGATGCAGAAGAAGGCGCTTATCGCGCGGTTTCAGCGCGAAGCGCGCGCGATTTCGCGGTTGTCGAGCGCCCACACGGTGATGGTGTACGACTTCGGGCGCTGGGGTGAGTTGTTTTTTCTGGTCATGGAGTTGCTGGAAGGCGACCCGCTTGATGCGGTGCTGGAAGCGGCAGGCCCGCTGCCGCCCGAGCGGGTGGCGCGCATTGTGCTGCAGATGTGCGACTCGCTGTCGGAGGCCCACAAGAACGGCATCGTCCACCGCGACCTGAAGCCCGAGAACATCATGCGGGTGCGCAGTCAGGCTCACCCGGACTTCGTCAAGATCCTCGACTTCGGCCTGGACAAGGTGCAGGGCATCAACGACGAGGACCAGGTCCACAGCCAACGCGACATTTTTGGTACGCCGTTTTTCATGAGCCCGGAGCAGATTCGCGCCGGCGCCGTGGATGGTCGCGCCGACATCTACGCGGTCGGTGCGCTGATGTTCCGCATGCTGACCGGCAAGCATGTGTTTTCGCACAAGAATACTTTCGACATTCTCAAGGCGCACCTGATGGACCCGGTGCCAAAGATGGCGACCCACGGCGTGCAAGTGCCGCCGGCGCTGGAGCGAATCGTCGTCAAGGCGCTGCAAAAGGACCCGTCGAGTCGTTTTGCGACCATGGACGAAATGGCGCTTGCGCTGGCCCAGACGTTGCGCTCGGGGTTTCGCGAGAGTGGTCTGGCGCTTGCGGCCGGCAGCCTGGAACTGGACAAGCCCGAACCGCCTCCCAAGACCAGCGGCAAGACCGATCGCGGCGACCGCACCCGCCGCAACAAGGCGGTTCGACAGACAAACGTGTCGACTATAGCAAAACCAAGCGATATTTTTGACCCCGACGAGCTGCTTCAGACCAGCAAGGCGGTCGAGCGCGCCCGCCTGCGGTGGTTCGCCGGGGGAATTGCTGCGCTGGTGGTGGCGTTGGCGGGCGCCTGGTGGCTGGCGACGCCGACTGCCTCCCAGACCGAGACGGAGCCGAACGACGAGCCCGCGCGCGCCAATGCGCTCGGTCCCGGCGATCAGTCTCGCGGCGTCATCGGCAAGCGCAAGTCGGACCGCATTGGCGACCGCGACTGCTTTCGGTTGCCCGGCGCGCCGGATGGTCAGGATCTGGAGGTTGGCGTCCGCGGCGTGCCGAACATGGACTTGCAGTTGACGCTGTATCCAGAGAGCGGCAAACCGGTTGCGATCAACCACCGCGGCAGGGGCCAGGGCGAATTGGTGCGCTACTGGGATCCGATGAAGCGGCCGACGCTGGCGTGCGTCCACGAGGCAACCCAGGCTGATCAGACGCCCAGCGAAAGCCTGAGCGACCAGTACACGCTTTCTGCCGTCGCGCGTGCGCTGCCGGCAGTGGCCGAGCGAGAGCCCAATGACGACACTCCTGGCAACGAGGCCAGGGTCGATGCGGGGATTGCTGGCCTACTGGAAGGGCCGGGCGACCGCGACGTGTTTCAAGTGCCAGGGCCCAGTGACGGTCGGCTATTGCGGGCGTCGCTGCAGGTTGCGGCGGGCAGTGAACCCGCCGGCGCTCGGCTTGAACTCTATGACGGTGCGGGGCATTTGATGGTTGCCCATGCGGCTCGCGCCGACCAGCGCAGTTTGGAGTTGGCGTTTGTGGGTACGACCCAGCAACTGCCGGATCACCTGATTGTCGCGCGGCCGGGCGTGGCCGACGAACTTGCCTACACG
>CAXRHS010000381.1:0-3705 GCA_964230235.1 Myxococcota bacterium | reverse complement strand
GGGCGCGCTGGTGGGCCGCGCGTGGGCGGCGTGGTTGACGCAGTTGCACCGCTCGTCGCCCGCGGGCGAACTACGCGGGCTGCTGACCGGCTTTGCCGCTTGGGGCAGCGTCGCCGACAACCCGTCGGGCGCGTTCGTCCGCCAGCGCCGCCTGCTCGATGCCAGCCTGCGCGCCTTGGGGGCGGAGGTCAGCCGCGCACCCGCGCCGCGAACGACCCGCAGCTATCGCATGCCCGCGCCCTTTGGCGGTCGCACGTTCGTGCTGGCGACCCGCGTGCTGCCGGTGAGCGACCGCGCCATTGACGGCGGCCGCTGGTCCATCCAGCGCGCATTGGCGAGCTTTGCGCCACACTTCGCGCTGTCGCTTGGGGTGGCAGCGCGCCGGCGCGGATTTTCCGTTGAGTTGTGCGCGAGCGACCAGGGTCTGGACGAGGGTGGTGGCCAGCACAGCGACGGCGCGGCGGCACGCACGATCCTGGCCGACAATCCCGCGCTGGCGCGGGCCCTGTGGGGAGGCACCGATGGCAATGGCTAAGCGTTGGGCGTGGTGGGTAGCGGCCGCGCTGGTGGTGGGGATCGCTGCGCCAGCCAGCGGCCAGGAAGTCGCCACCACCAAGAAGGCGGGCTTCGGCGTCGGTTCGGGCACCATGGGCAGCCTGGGCCTGACCGCCAAGTACTACCTGCGCGGCGACGTCGCCGTGCAAGCATCGGTCGGTCGGTTTGGCGTCCGCGACACCGCCGTGAGCCTGGACGGCGTGATCGAGCCCTTGGAGGCGTACAAGCACACCAGCGGTCGCTTGCATGTGGGCGGCGGTGCCGGCCTGGTGTACTGGGGTTCCGCCGGCAGCAAGCACGTGGCAGTGGCGGGCATCGTCCAAACCGGCTGGCAGTTCACCGCGCTGCCGGTCGAGGTCATCTTGGACTGGCGGCCCTTCTACGAACTGGACGGCGAACTGGAACCGGGATCACTTGGCGGCGCGCTGCGCTGGTTTTTCTAGCGGAATTCAGTGGCTGGATGCGTTGCCGGGGTTGGTGGCGTGGCTTGTTGCCGGCCAACCCTGGAAAATCCAATCCTTAGGCGCGAGCGCGGACAATTGCCGCAAATTCTTCCGCTTTCAAGCTGGCACCGCCGACCAACAGCCCGTCGACGTCGGCCTTGGCCAGCAGTCCGGCCGCGGTCTCGGCCTTGACGCTGCCGCCGTACTGGATGCGCACCGAAGCGGCAAAGGCACCGCCCAACAGTTCGCCAACGGCCGAACGAACGTCGGCGTGCACCTCCTGCGCCTGCTCCGGGGTAGCGACAAGCCCGGTGCCGATCGCCCACACGGGTTCGTAGGCGAGGACCAGGTGCTGCAGCTGATCGGCCGCGAGCCCCGCCAGCGCCGCGCGCAGCTGCCGGCGGTTGACGGCGAAGGTGTCACCCGCTTTGCGCTCTTCGAGCTTTTCGCCAATGCACAGCACGGGCTTGAGGCCCGCGGCCAGCGCCGCGCGCAGCTTTTTGGCCACGACATCGTCGCTGTCGCCAAACACGTGCCGCCGCTCTGAGTGACCGACCAGCACCCAGGCGCAGCCCACCGAGGCCAGCATGTCGGCCGACACCGCACCCGTAAACGCGCCTTTCTTTTCAAAGTGCAGGTCTTGCGCGCCCAGGCCGATGTTGCTGTCGGCTAGCCGCTGCGCCACCGCCCCCAGGAACGGAAACGGCGGAAAGATCAGCGTCTGCACCGCGCCATAGCTGCTGAGGCGGTTGCGCACCTCGCTCGCAAGGTCCTGGGCTTCGCCCAGGGTGCCGTGCATCTTCCAGTTGCCGCCGACGACGGGTTTGCGCTTGGCTGTCACGGGTTCCTCCCTTGCAGCGACGGGCTGCGGCCGACCTTGGCTTGCGGTGTCAGCGCCGACCGCCGCGCAGCGCGGCGATCCCGGGCATCGGCTGGCCGGCCAGGAACTCCAGGCTCGCCCCGCCGCCGGTGCTGATGTGGCTGATCATCGGCGTAACGCCGGCCTTTTGCACCGCCGCCACCGAGTCGCCGCCACCGACCACGCTGGTGGCCGTGCTCTGCGCGACAGCCCGCGCCACCGCCATGGTGCCGGCCGCAAATGCGTCCATCTCGAAAATGCCCATCGGGCCATTCCACAGCACGGTGCGCGGGGCGCCGTTGAGCAAGGTGCTGCGGCCGCCCAGCACATCGGTGAACAGCGCAATGGTCTTGGGTCCGATGTCCACCGCGATGTCGTCGGGGCCGAGTTCACCGTTGACCTTGGTCGCGGCCGCCGCGTCGGCTTTGACTTCTTGCACGACGGTGTGGTCGACCGGCAAGAACACCGGGATGTTCTTTTCGGCGCAGCGGCCAAGCAGGTGCTTGGCCAGCCCCACGTGGTCCTTTTCCACCAGGCTTTTGCCCATGTCCAGGCCCTGCGCGGCCAAGAACGTGTAGGCCATCGCTCCGCCGATGACCAATCCGTGCACCAGCGGCAGCAGGCTCTCAATGACCTCGATCTTGTTCGAGACCTTGGCGCCGCCCAAAAGCGCGACATACGGTGCCTCGGGCGCGGTGGTCAGGCGGGTCAGCACCTCGATCTCGCGCTCCAAAAGCAGGCCGGCCGCCCGCACCGGCACCAACCGCGGCAGCGCCGACACGCTGGCGTGGGCGCGGTGCACGCAGCCGAACGCGTCGCACACGAACACGTCGCACAGGTCGGCGAGCTTGCGGGCAAAGTCCTCGCTGTTCTCTTCTTCGCCGCCGTGGTAGCGCAGGTTTTCCAGCAAGATGATCTGGTTGCTGCGCTGGTTGGCGACCAGGTGGATGGCGGCGTCGCCCACGCAGTCGTCCGGAACCAGCACCTCGCACGACAGCAGTTCGGCGAGGCGCCGACCGGCCGGCTCAAGCGAGTACTTGGGCGCCTTCTTGCCTTTGGGCCGGCCCAGGTGCGAGCACACGATGACGCGGGCTTCGGCCTTGCGCAGCATCTCGATGGTCGGCAGGGTCGCGCGGAGGCGCGAGTCGTCGGTAATCGACAGCGACTCGTCGAGCGGCACGTTGAAGTCGGCGCGCAACAGCACCCGCTTGTTGGGCAGGTGCAGGTCGCGAACGGAGAGAATTCCCTGCGATTTCAGGATGGTTCCTGGTTCCATGCTGGCCTCTCTGGAGGTCGAAAAGGGGCGCGGCGCGGGCGCAGCTGGTGGTGGCCTGCGCCCGGACTGCGCTGCAAGCAAGCGTGTTGGCTAAGCCATGGCGGCGATGTGCGCGGTCAGCGCGTACAACCGCGAGGTATAGCCCCACTCGTTGTCGTACCACGCCACCGCCTTGACCAGCCGGCCGCCCTGCACGTGGGTCATCGACGGGTCAAACACCGATCCGCTGCCGTCGGTCAGCAGGTCGGTCGAGACGACCAGCTGGTCTTCGACACGCAGCGTGCCCGGCAGGTAGGCCGCCGCCGCCGCGCGCACCACCTGGTTGACCTCTTCGGTTGTGGTGTCGCGGCCAACCTGGCACACCAGATCGCACAACGACACGTCTTGCACCGGCACCCGCAGGGCAATGCCGTGCATCTTGCCTTGCAGTTCGGGAACGACGAGGCCAATCGCCTTGGCCGCGCCAGTCGAGGTCGGCACGATGTTGACCGCGGCGGTGCGCCCGCGCCGCCATTCTTTCTTGTGCGGGGTGTCGACGATGACCTGGTCGGCCGTGTAGGCGTGCACGAGAT
>CAXRHS010000380.1:0-2521 GCA_964230235.1 Myxococcota bacterium | reverse complement strand
CATCCTTCCAGACGGCCGCGTTCGGGTCGTCGCTCTCCAGTTTGCCGACCTTTGGGGCCTTGAGCTTCTCCGTTTTGGTGGTCGGTTCGACCACTTGGGCGGGCGCGGGTTGCCACGCCGCGCTCGGCACCGTTGGGCTCGCCGGCTCGGGGTCAGGCACAGGTTGCGGCGCGGGGATCAGCGCCGGGCCAGCAGGCGCAGCTTCCGCGCCTTTGGCGGCAGCAGCAGGTGCGTCTTTCTTGCCGCACGCGACGCCGAGCAACAAGGCCGCGGTCGCCACGCCGGTCAATTTGCACATCGTATTCATGGGATTCCTCCTGTTCTTGCGTTCAGCGTGGTTACGGCGTGTTCTGGCGGTAGGCCTGGTGCTTCTCGTCCAAGTGGTTGCGGATGTGCACGGCTTCGGTGAACGGCACCCGGCACACCTCCTGGCCTTTGGCGTCCCAACCGATGGCGACCTCGGTGGCGTCTTTGCCCTCGACCGCGAACTTGTCGATCATGCGGTCCGTCGCGCCAAACAGCAGCAGAGCGCCCAGCAGTTTGCGGTCGGTCTTGAGGTTGCGGTACATCGTGCGCGCTTCCTCGACGCCCGGGCCGAACATCTGATCCAGGTACACGTCCGGCACGTGGATCGGCGGGATGTAGAACACGTTGGGCCCGGTGCCGAACTGCGGGTACAGCGGCAGCGCCAGCTTGCGGATGCGCACGATGTAGTCGATCGGGTGATCCTCGCGCGGCTCGCCTTCGCTGGTCCGCAGACCGTGCAAGCGGATCTTGCCGATGCAGCCTTCGGTGCAGGTGGAGACCAGGCCCTGCTCGACGCGCGGGTAGCAGCCGATGCACTTGGAGCTCGTCCGCGAAATCGCGTTGTAGAACGACTTCTTGTACGGGCAGGCCTTGACGCACTCCTGGTAGCCGCGGCAGCGCTCCTGGTCGATGAGCACGATGCCGTCCTCTTCGCGCTTGTAGATGGCCTTGCGCGGACAGGCGGCCAGGCACGCTGGGTTGTCGCAGTGGTTGCAGATGCGCGCCAAGTAGAACATCCAGTTCGGATGCATGCCGCTGAACGCCATGCCGCCGTTGACCTGACCGGCGCTGTCGTCCTCGCCGATGTTGGGCGACGCATAGTCCTGGATGTCGGGCCGGAAGCCGCGCGGCGGTTCGTTGGGCGGCAGACCCTCAAAGATGGTCTGGTTGGCCAGGCGCTTGCCCTGCCAGGTCGCCACGCCCGCCTTCTTGGCGATGGTGACGTCCCACTTGAGCGGATAACCGCCGTAGGGCTTGGACTCGACGTTGTTCCAGAAGATGTGTTCTTCCCCTTTGCCGCTGGTCCAGCAGGTCTTGCAGGCCACGGTGCAGGTCTGGCACGCGATGCACTTGTTGGTGTCGAAGATGTACGCCACCTGCTTTTTGGGCGGCGCCGCTTCGTACGGGTAGTCCATCTTGCGGCCGATTTGCCAGTTTTCACGGGTAGGCATTTGGGTTTCCTCCTTGGGATTGGGGTGCGGGCCTTAGGCCTTCTTGGCGAACTTGCCGGCGATGAAGTCCTTGAGATCGTCGGTCTCGTAGGTCGGCCGCAGACCCATGGCCGCGCCGCGCCACAGCTTCTGGCCGTTGATGCCGCCGTCTTCGGCCTTGGTGATCTTGACCATCGACTCGCGCGGGGCGCCGGTCGGGCAGTGCACGTCGGGCACGAAGCCCTGCTTCATCACCTGGCCGAAGATGTTCTTGACGAACAGGCTGTCGGTCATCCAGGTGGGCTTGAGCCAACCGCGCGTCGCCGACTGGTGGCTGCCCGAGCGGAAGTGCGACTGGTAGTTGGTCTCCGGGTTCTTGGCCAGGCCGTCGGGCCGACTGTTGTGGCCTTTGACCGAGCCGATGCTGGCGCCGTACATGTTGTGCCACATGCGGGTGATGCCGCGCGGCGTGCCGGGGTAGTAGCGGGCGCGGACCAGCAAACGCGCGACCTTGTAGAACTCGGGGTTGTCCTTCCAGCCCTTGAACGGCCGGTCATGCGGGTCGGCATCGATGTACACGTAGTCGCCGTCTTCGATCCCCAACTCTTTGGCGTCGCTCGGGTTGATGTCGACGTAGGCCTCGCTGACGAACGGCTTGCGCTTGTCGGTGCGGTGCATGTCGCCGAACGGCCCGAACCACACCGCCACGATGTCGAGGTCGACCGGCGTGGTGTGCGCGCCGTGGCGGTATTTCGGCGTGTGGAAGATCCACTTATAGCCGTCTTTGACCAGCGGGTGGGCGGACTTGAGCACCTCTTCGACGGTCAGCACCACGTTACGGCCCTGGCGGATGTCGGCCTCCACGTTGCCGCGCTCGACGCCGTAGTCTTCGGGCTTCTTGGGCCGCAGCAGCGGGTGCGCCGCGGCGACGATGACGTTGGGCTCGAACCAGGTGCTGTCGATGGGCTCGCGGTGCACCACCATGTTCTCGCCGGCGTCCTGGAACTCGGGCTCTTCGCGGTAGAACTCCAGGCGGCCGGTCTTGGTGTACCAGGGCCGGCTGT
>CAXRHS010000379.1:0-2083 GCA_964230235.1 Myxococcota bacterium | reverse complement strand
GTTAGGGCCCGTAAAAAATCTACTCGATTTTCTACGTTGGCCCACTGCTTGCTTGGTGGGTCGCAAGCTCGCGACTTTGCAAGTCGACTCGCCGCTCCGCTCCGCGCACGTGTCGATTGACTTGTTCTTTTACAGGCCCTTGTTGGGATTGGTGGTTTCCAGGTACAGCGCGACACCCAGGTCGTGCGCCCGACCCACCGCGTGGCGCAACAGCCGGCTGCCAGCCCCCGTGCCCTGCCGATCCGGGTCCACACCGAGCACGTACACGTACAGGTGCGGCTGCGGGTAGTGCAAGGCGTCGATGGCGCGCTGCACCTTGAGGCCGACCTGGGCGAGGTGCCAACTCGGCCACGGCAGCCCCGGTCGCTGCCAGAAGCGCAGCAGGTAGCCGAGCCCGCGCGACCACGCAATGGGATAGCGCCCGGGTTCGGCCAGCAGAATCGCGCCGTCCAGGTTGTCGCCGGTGGTCCAGGCGCCGCCGTCAGGTGCGGTCAGCGCCAGCGCATTGCCCATCAGATACGGCAGCCAGGCAGCGCGCTCTCGCTCGGTGGGCAGCAAGTAGCGAAACATCGGGTCGCCATCGAACGACCGCGCCAGCATCGCCGCGGCGGCGCGCCGCTCGTCGGCCGCAATCAGCCGCACGGACGCGAGGTCAGTTGCAGCCGGCAATCGGCGTATGCACACACGCCCCGGTCTTGGCGTCGCAGGTGTCGGTGGTGCACTTCTTGCCGTCGTCGCAGTTCTTGTTCGAGCCGGTCGTGCACTTGGCCTGCGCGCAGAAGTCGTTGACCGTGCACGGATTGCCGTCCTCGCACGCGGCCGTGTTGTTGACCGCGAAGCAAGTGCCCTTGGCCGGGTCGCACTTGTCGTCGGTGCACACGTTGTTGTCGCTGCAGTTCTTGGCCGCGCCAGTGCAGGCCCCGGCCTTGCATACGTCCTTGTCGGTGCACAGCAGCCCGTCGTTGCATACCGTGCCGTCGGCGGCATCCTTGACGTCGCACTTCTTGGTGGCGTTGCAGTACTCGACGGTACACGGGCTGCCGTCGTCCTTGCAGTCCTTGTCGGTGGCGCAATTGCCGCCACATCCGACGATCGGGGTGTTCAGGCAGACGCCGGTCTTGGCGTCGCAACTGTCGGCCGTGCAGGTCTTGCCGTCATTGCAGTTCTTTTGCGTTCCCGCGCACTTGCCGGCAAGACACACATCTTGGACGGTGCACGGCACGGCGTCGTCGCAGCCTTTGCCGTCCTGGTTGACGAACAAGCAGTTGCCGGTGTTGGGCTCGCACAGGTCGGCGGTGCACGCATTGTTGTCGGTGCACGGCTTGGGCCCGGTCGGCGTACAGACACCGCCCGAGCAGGTGTCTCCGACCGTACAGGGCTTGCCGTCGCTGCAACTGGTGACCACGGTGACCGGCGGATGCGTGCACTGCTTGTTGGCGACATTGCACACGGTCGCCGTGCATACGTTGCCGTCGTCTTTGCAGTCGGCGTCTTTGTAGCAGTAGTTGCCGCAGCCGCCGATCGGCGTGTAGGTGCAGTTGCCGGTGGCCTTGTCGCAGGCGTCGGTGGTGCAGGCGTTGTTGTCGTTGCACACCTTGGGCGCGCCGGGCACGCACTTGCCGGCACTGCACGCATCGCCGACGGTGCATGGGGCGTTGTCGGTGCACGATCCGGTCGACAGCGGCGTGAACACGCACGCGCCGGTCTTGGCGTCGCAGGCGTCGCTCGTGCACACGTTGCTGTCGTTGCACACCTTGTTGTTGCCGCCGATGCAGTTGCCGTTGGCGCAGAAGCTGACGGCGGTGCAGGCGTTGCCGTCGTCGCAGCCGGTGTTGTTGGCGTCCTGGGCGAAGTGGCAGTGGTTGTGGTGGGTGTTGGAGGTGGCGGTGGTGCAGGGGTGGGTGTCTTCCTTGCAGTCCGCGTTCTGGTAGCAGTAGTTGCCGCAGCCGCCGATGGGGGTGAACACGCAGTTGCCGTTGGCGGTGGTGCAAGTGTCGGTCGTGCACGCGTTGTTGTCGTTGCAGACCTTGGGCAGGCCGGCGCCGCATTTGCCGTCTTTGCACACATCGGGGCTGGTGCAGGC
>CAXRHS010000378.1:0-3728 GCA_964230235.1 Myxococcota bacterium | reverse complement strand
CGACCGACGCTGTGCCCGCCGACGCAGCGGCAGCCGAGGTGCCGGCCGCGGTCGATGTGCCGCCGCTGCCGGATGGTGCGCCAGAAACCGCGCCAGCCGAGGTCGCCGCCGACGCCCCGGTCGATGTAGCGCCGGCGGCCGATGCCACGCCAGCGGTCGACGCCGGCCCGCCGTGCGCCAAGAACAGCGACTGCCCAGACCCCAAGCTGCCGTGCCTGGAAGCGCGCTGCCAGGTGTTGATCAAGACCTGCACGGTGGTGCAGTCGGTCGACGACGCCCCGTGCGACGACGGCGACGCCTGCACGGTCGGCGACCTGTGCAACGATGGCACCTGCAAGGCCGGCAAGAACGGCTGCGGCTGCAGCGACGACGCCGCCTGCGCGGCGCTCGACGACGGCAACCTGTGCAACGGAAAACTGTTTTGCGACAAGAAGGCCTCGCCCGCGGTGTGCGCAGCCAAGCCGGGTTCCCAGGTGGCGTGCCCGCCGGCCCAGAGCCCGTGCCTGCTCAACCTGTGCAACCCGCTGACCGGCGCCTGTGACGCCACGCCCACCAACCAGGGCGGCCCCTGCGAGGACGGCAAGATTTGCAGCGAAGGCGACCACTGTGCGGCCGGCGCCTGCGTGCCCGGCCCCGACAAGTGCCTGTGCAAACAAAACGCCGACTGCGCCGACGACGGCGACCTGTGCAACGGTGTGCCCTATTGCGACAAGTCGGCCCTGCCGTGGTCGTGCAAGACCAACCCGGGCACGGTGGTCAGCTGCTCGGCCGCCACCGACACGCCGTGCAGCAAGAACAGTTGCGACCCCAAGACCGGCAGCTGCGGCTACTTACCGGTCAACGACGGCGGCGGCTGCGAAGACGGCCAGGTGTGCACGGTCGGCGACGCCTGCAAGGCCGGGTCCTGCGCGTCTGGACCCAGCGCCTGCGGCTGCCAGAGCGACACCGACTGCAAAGCGGTCGAAGACAACGACCTGTGCAACGGCACCCTATTTTGCAACAAGACCCTGGCGCCGCACTTGTGCCAGATCAACCCGGCAACCGTGGTCAACTGCCCGAGCGCCGACGACACTGCGTGCAGCAAGAACCAGTGCAACCCCAAGATCGGCAAGTGCGCGGTGGTGCTCGCCAAAGACGGCACCGCCTGCGACGACGCCAACCCGTGCACCCCCGACGACGCCTGCCAGAACGGCGCCTGCAAAGCCGTCACCAACCTGTGCGCCTGTACCGCCACCGATGACTGCACGGGCAAGGATGACGGCGACCTGTGCAATGGCACCCTTTACTGCGACAAGGCCAAGCTGCCGTACGTGTGCGCGGTCAACCCGGCCACGGTCGTCAGCTGTCCCAGCGGCGGCGACACCGCGTGCCTGCACAATCTATGCGCCAAGGCGACTGGCCAGTGCGCCATGACCGCCTCGGCCGACGGCAGCGCCTGCGACGCCGACGGCACGCCCTGCACCACCGGCGACGCCTGCAAGGCCGGCGGCTGCAAGGCCGGACCCAACGTGTGCGTGTGCCAGGCCGACGCCGACTGCGCCGGCCAGGAAGACGGCAACCCTTGCAACGGCAGCCTGTACTGCGACAAGCAGTCGGGGTCGTGCAAGGTCAACCCCAACACGGTCGTCGCCTGCAGCCCGGTCGCCGACACCTTCTGCATCGCCAACCTGTGCAGCCCCCAGACCGGCAAGTGCGCGATGACCCAGCGCAACCAGGGCCAGGCGTGCGACGCCGATGGCAACCCGTGCACCGAAGCCGACACCTGCGACAAGGGCGTGTGCACCGCCGGCGCCAACACCTGCAGCTGCACCGCCGACAGCCAGTGCGCGCCGTTTGAGGACGGCAACCCCTGCAATGGCACGCTGTACTGCAACAAGGCCAAGGTGCCGTTTCAGTGCGCGGTCAATCCGGCCACGGTGGTCAACTGCGGCAGCGGCAATCCGCCGGCATGCCACACCTACGCCTGCGACCCCAAGGTCGGCAAGTGCGCCAACCTGCCGCTCGTCAACCAGACGCCGTGCGAAGATGGCTCGCTGTGCACCTTTGGTGATACTTGTCTGGCTGGCAAGTGCATTCCGGGCAGTGACCTGTGCGGCTGCTACGCCGACGCCGACTGCGCCAGCAACGAGGACGGCAACCTGTGCAACGGCACGCTGTACTGCGACAAGACCCAGCTGCCATTCCAATGGAAGGTCAAGCCGGCGACGGTGGTGGTGTGCAAACTGGACAACGACACTGCCTGCACCAAGGCCCAGTGCGACCCCAAGACCGGCCAGTGCAAGCAAGCGCCGATACCGCCTGGCGCACCCTGCAACGACGGCAACGCCTGCACCGGCGCGGATGCCTGCTTGGACGGCGGCTGCGCCGGCAAGAAAGTCAACTGCGACGACCAGAACCCGTGCACGTTCGACAGTTGCGATGTGGTCGACGGCTGCCTGCACGAACTGAACGTCGCCGCCGCCTGCGACGACAACAACGCCTGCACCGCCGACGACTGCGGACCCGGCGGCTGCAGCCACGCGGCCAAGGTGGGCAGCACGTGCGACGACCACAACCCGTGCACCGGCAACGACGCCTGTGCAGTGGGGGTCTGCCAGGGCGTCACGGCCACCGGCTGCGACGACGGCAACCCCTGCACCGACGATGCATGCGCAGGCGACGGCAAGACCTGCGTCCACGCTGCCAACCAGGCCCCGTGCAGCCTGGGGCGCACCTGCCACCAGGGCCAATGCGGCGGTTGCACGGCGTGGCGGCGGATCGAACGCGGCGGCTGCGCCGAGGTGTCGCTGCTGTCGGTGCCACCCAGCGAATGGCCAGCCGCGTGCAAGTACATCAGCAAGGCCCAGCGCGAGGAGTTGGAAGACGTTGCGGTCCTGGCTGGCGGCGGGGTGATGGCCGTGGGCGCGGCCTCGACCGACGGCACCCAGGCCACCCGCGGCTGGGCGGTGTGGCACGACGCGCAGGGCGGCTGGCTCTTTGAGCGCACCTACGTCGCCGACAACCAATTGCCGGCCTCTGGTGTCGATCGCCTGCTCGCCGCCGCCCAGCGGCCCGACGGCGGCGCGTGGTTCGCCGGGGTCGGACAAGGCAAAGCGCCGACTCAACGGCCGTGGGTGGTGCGCGTCGATGGCAAAGGCGACGTGCAAGCGCAACTGGTGCTGCCGCCGCCCGTCGGCAGCGGGCCCACGGATGTCGGCCGCTTTGACGGCGTCGCCACCGTGCCCGATGGCGGCGCGCTGGCGGTCGGGCGCATCGACAACGTCAAGGCCGGCGCCACCGACGCGCTGCTGGCCCGCATCGACCCGGCCGGCCAGGTGGTGTGGAGCAAGCTCCTGGGCCAGCAGACTGGCTCGCAGACGGCCGTGGTCGAGCACCTGTGGGCGGTCGCCGTGCAACCCGATGGCCAGGGCGCGTGGGCGGTCGGCCAGCGCGGCAACCCCAAAGCCCCGAGCCAGCAGCAAGACGGCTGGGTAGTGCGGCTGGACTTGGACGGCAACGTGCTGTGGTCCAAGTCGCTGGGCAACACCCAACACGAGGCCCTGCACGCGCTGGTGGCCAATGGCGACGGCACGTGGACGCTTGGCGGCGTGCGCAACGCCGCCAATTCGCTTGCCCCGGGCGACGGCTGGCTGGTCCGGATTGCCGGCGACGGCAGTGAACTTTCGCAGTGGCTACTGCCCGACGAGGGCGGCGAAGTGGTGCGCGCGTTGGCGCGGCGGCCGGGCGGC
>CAXRHS010000377.1:0-7916 GCA_964230235.1 Myxococcota bacterium | reverse complement strand
GGCTGCGCTGGCGCGCAAGCGGGCAAACCGCTCTGCCGCAAGCTGGTGCTGTCCGTCGATGTACAGCCGTTCGGTGTAGTAGAAGTCGCGCTCCCACTGGGTCAGCTTGGGCGACAGCGCGCACGCGGCGGTCAGCAGCGGGAGGGCAAGAAGGCGGTAGGCGTGCGGCAAGCGCATGGCGCGGCAGGGTAGCGCGGGTGCGAGGGGATGTCACCCGCTACGGCCACGGCTTGGGCGGCAGGTCAACCAGTGGTGCCATTTCTGCGGCGGTTTTGGGGATTTCCTGCTTGAGCGTACACGGCAGCTTGCCGTCGGTGTCGCGCGCCAGGCAGTAGCGCTGCTCGGCAATGCCGTCGCCGTACAGTACCCGGCCGACCATCTGCCAGTACTCCGGCATCCAGCGGGTGGCGTAGTGCGACTCGTTGTCGCCCTCGGGAGCCAGGTTGCCGGGCGGGTGGGTGCCGCGCAGCGAATCCCACTGGACGAAGCTCGCGGGCCAGGCCATCGCCTGGGTCTGGTCGATGGCCACGCCCGGCCATCCTGCGACCGGCGGCCCCAGCAGCACCGCCCCTGCTGCGCGCGCCAGAAACGACGATGCCAGCGCCGGCACCTGACTGTCGCCCCAGCTGACAGGCCACAACGCCAGGCGCTCCTTGGTCGTGCCCGGCAGCGGTGTCGCGGCGACCAGCGGCGCAAAGTGCACCGGGTCCGACAGGTCCCAATGCGTTTGCATCAGCGCAAACAGCACCTGCTGATCGAACGGATCGGGGTACTGGCCCGCCACTACCAGCAAGAACGGCGCGAAATTCGACGACCGGTTCATCATGGTCGACCACACGCCGCCGGCGACGTTGAGCACCGCGCGGCCGACCTCCGGGTGCAGCGCCACCATGGTGGTGCCCATGATGCCGCCCAGGCTGTTGCCGGTGTAGCGCAGCGGCAGCGTGCCATCTGTGAGGGGCCGCAGCGCCTGGGCTTTGCCAGCAACCAGAAAACGCGGGTCCTTGCCAATGTGCGTCTGCACTGCCCGCGACAACGCGATGAACGACACCGCGCCGTGCACCAGCTTGTCCGTCAAGCGCGGCGCCAGCGAGAAATCACCGCTAATCGCAAGCGCCGTGCCGATGTCTGCGCCCGACAAACCCCACCAGTCTGTGCCAACCGCCACCGCGCCCGCCCCTGCAAACAGGCGGCTGGCCGCGTCGGGCTGGTTGGGCTTGACGCACAGATCTTCGGCGCACACCGACCGCAAGAAGCCGTGGCCGTACAGCGTCAGCGGCGGAGCGTCCGGTCGGGTCAGCGCCTTGGGACTGGCCGTCAACGCGAACGGCCGCCACATGGTCTTGGTTTGCAGCGTCACAGTCGGCGATCCATCGGCCGACCAGTTCAGCGTCGACTCCGGTGCTTGACCTTGGGTCATGCCGTCGGGCAGTTCAAACTTGCCTTTGATGCGCACGGCGATGTCCGGGTGGATGGCCGCCACCACCAGCGTCGCTCCAGCGGGGAGCGGCGTCGCCTGCAGGTTGGGCAGGGCCGCTAGGTAGGCCGGGTCCACTTCAATGGACTCGATGGCGACACCCAGGCCGTTTGCGCCCACTTTGGCAAGCAGCTTGTCGCGCAAATCGACCGCTGGACCCGTGACCCACGCTGCGCTGGCGGTGGTGAAGTGCCACGCCGCAACCTGGTTGGCCCGCGGCAGGCCGGCCTTCTCCAGTGCGGCCACGTCCTGCTTCCAATCCGCCAGCCAGCGCAGCAGCCGCCCGTTTTGGGGCGACCCCTTGCCTTGCACCAACGCGTCGAAGTCTGGCGCGCGCGGCATGGGCTTGCCGTCCTTTCCCAGCAGCTTGTCCGACAGGCCCACCACGATCTTGCGCCCGTACCCCAATGGTGCGTACGGCCGCAGAATCAGCGCCTGGCGGTCGGGCTTGGCTTCAGCGTTCAGGTCCAACTCGGCTACATGGCGGATGCGCTTGCCAGTTTCGCCGTCGACCATGACCGTCGGGCTGTCGGCCGCCACAGAGGCATCCGGTTTGGTCTCGTCCGCCAGGTTGTTGGGGTCGATGGGCTTGGGCGGCAGGATCACCACTGGTGTCACTGGCGACACCCCATCGCGGCGATTGTGCTCGGCCACGTCAAGGGCCTTGCCGGCAACCGAACTCGGAAACCACTGCGGCAGCAAGTCGTTCTGCACGCCGGTCGCCGTTTTGGCCGACCTTTGAAACACGAACGACGGCCAAACCGACTGGCACGCGACGCCAAACACCGGCGCGCACACGTCAAGCGGACCGAGGTCAACTTCGCCGCTCGCATCCTTGCCCGCAGGGTTGGCCGAGTCGCCGCCCGCGCCACAAGCCGGCGCAACGCCACCCAGCATCGCCAACCCGGCCAACCTTTGTGCAATGGACTTCAAGTGCATGGGCCACCTCCAACGATCCGCCACCCAAAATCGGAGCCTCGAGTCGGCCCGCAAGGCCGCGAGCTGGCGACCCACCTGGTCTGCAAAACCACAGGCGCTCAGTCATCAAAGCATCATCTGAACATCAGCACCAAGCCCCCCCGTACATCCGCCACCCAAAAATTGGAGCCGCGAGTCGGCCTGCAGGGCCGCGAGCTGGCGACCCACGAAACAAGCGTAGGGCCGCGAACTGGCGACCCACCCAGTTAGCAAAAGGCACAGGCGATGAATCGTCGATTCATCGCCCAGCCAAAAACGCCAAGGGCGCCAGAACCGTTGCCCGTCCTGACGCCCCCGCGATGTTCGCCTACCGCTTACAGCAGCCGGAACTCGATGCGGCGGTTCTTGGCCTGACCCGCCTTGGTCTTGTTGTCCGCCGCCGGCTTGCTGTCGCCATGGCCGACCGCCACCACGTTGTCGGCCTTGACGCCCTTGCTCACCAGGTAGTCCTTGACCGCGTTGGCGCGATCGAGGCTCAGCTTCTTGTTGGCCTCGGCGTCGCCCTGGTTGTCGGTGTGGCCGCTGACCTCGACCTTGCTGTCGGGGAACGCAACCAGGTTCTTGGCGGCCTCGTCGAGCACCTTGTTCGACTTGGCGGCGATCTTGGCGCTGCCGGTCTCGAATTCGATGCCCTTCATGGCGCCTTGGAACTTCTTGAGCTCCTTCGGCAGTTCATCCGGGCAGCCATCGTCGTCCTGGAAGCCGTTCTTGGTCTCCGGCTTGTCCGGGCACTTGTCCTTGCTGTTGGGCGCGCCGTCCTTGTCGTCGTCCGGATCGTCGTCCTTGCAGCCGTCCTCGTCTTCAAAGCCGTTCTTGGTCTCTGCCTCGTTGGGGCACTTGTCCTTGGCGTCCGGGATGCCGTCGGCGTCGTTGTCGAGCTCGGGGCAGCCGTCGTCATCCTTGTAGCCGTCCATGTCTTCTTTTTCGTTCTTGCACTTGTCCTTGGTGTCCGGGATGCCGTCCTTGTCGTTGTCGATCTCGGGGCAGCCGTCGTTGTCCTCAAAGCCGTCCTTGTCCTCTTTCTGGGTCGGGCACTTGTCGTCGGTGTCGGCCACGCCGTCCTCGTCGTTGTCCAACTCCGGGCAACCGTCGTAGTCCATGTAGCCGTCTTTGTCTTCGGGCTCGTTGGGGCACTTGTCGCTGGCAGCCGCGTCTTTGGGATCGACATCCAAGATGCCGTCGCCGTCGTTGTCCGGCTCGGGGCAGCCATCGGCGTCTTGAAAGCCGTCCTTGTCCTCTGCCTGCTCTTCGCACTTGTCCAGGCCGTCCAGAATACCGTCCATGTCGGCATCGCCCGGCTTGCCGCCCAACGTGTAAGCCAGACTGACGATCGCCTCGACATTGCTGGCCAGATGGTTGGCGGCGATGCCCGCCTTGTCTGCCGCTTCCTTGCCGCCCATTGCGGTGTACCGCGCATCAAAGCGCAGACCCAGGCGGTGCAAGAACTGCCACTGCACGCCAGCGCCCAGCAGGTACAACACGTCCTGGTCGGCGTCTTTGGCGAAGGTGTTCAGGGCCTTGAGTCCTTCTTGCGACTTGGCGGCCCGGAAGATCTCCAGACCAGCACCCGCCGTCACGAACGGCCGGACCTTGGCCTCCTTGTCGGCAAAGCTGTAGATGGCATTGGCGCGCACGCCCCAAATGGTCGCGCTGCCACCTTGGCCATTGCGGAACGAAGTCGGCACGATCTTCAGTTCCGCCTCAGCGCCCAGGTTGTCCATCAGCCAGCCGGTGCCGCGCAACGCGAATGCTCCCGCCGAGGCGGGACGGTCCTCCAAGGCGCCGCCGTTGCCCATGAAGTTGTATTCAGACAGGTAGTTGTAGCCGACACCCAGGCCGATATCCCAGCGCATCGGCCATTTCTCCACCGCGGGCGCTGCCTCTTGGGCAGCCACAGGAGCCGCAGCCAAAAGCCCTGCGACGGCGAGACCAGCGGCGCGCAGCCAGTGCGTGCGGCCCAGTTGGCCCTCGCTATGCTGGCTTGTTTGGCTCTTGCAGTGCTGGCTTGTGCGGTGGCGAATCGACTCGGACGAAAGCATTGGGCACTCCCCATCGCGGCGGCGCACTGGCCGGCGGCGGACTGGCCGGCGGCGTGCGGCCAAATTGGCGAAACGACGAACGATTCTGGCGGCCGTACCAGAACCATCGACGGCCGGGCGCGCGTCAATGGGCACACGCCAGCCGATCGTGGCCACCGAGAATAGACCGATTGGTCGCCGGTGGCAATCACAGCAAGGCGACGCCCACGGGTGTCGGCACCGTCGCCGCTGGGGGCCCTTCAGCGTCGCGTTCCCGTGCCCGAGTGCAGGCACCGACTGCCGAACTCAGCGATTGCGCGCGCGGCGGTACACGGCGACGCCCCAACCAGCCATTGCCAAGGAGAAACCAGCAGTTGCCCAATGCCAGCGCGCACCGGGGTAGGGCTGGGCCCCTGCAACGAGAAAGAATGCGGCGAATACCGCGCCGGCAACGGCCGCCTGCACCCCTAGTCGTCGCAATTTCGCGAGTTTGACCGCCCGCTCTGCGCTGACCTGCTCGGTCAGTTCCCGCGCCGCGAGGTTCGCCTGCGCGACGGCAACACCGCGTTCTCGCAAGGCGTCTGCCAGCGCCAGCTCTTGCGCGCCACCGATGACAGCGCTGGCCGGTCGGCTCACCAGCGCTACCCGCAGTGGCCTGCGCAATTCACTCAATTCCACACCAAAGGGCGTCTGGACCGGGGCTGCCTCATCGAGCGGCGGCAACTGCGCGGCAACAAGGACGGCCCGAGCGACCTCCGAGCTCAACCCTTCGCGGGTCATGGCGTCGTGAAGCGCTGCGTCACTTGCGCCAGCGAGGCGCAGCTCAGTCAGTTGCGCCATCCAGTCGTCGACGGCGCGCGAAGCCGGCCATACGCCTTCGTCGCTGGCGAGCCATTCTGCCGGGTCCTGGGTGTCATCGTTCGCCATTGTCTCTTTCACCGCATCGATCTACACGTTCAGCTGGGTGTCCTGGAGCGCTCGGTCTGCGCCACCCACACGCTGGGTCGCGTCATGGCCATGTGGGCCGTTCTGCGCACGGCCGGCCAGATGCCGAACCTGCTCAACCTTGCGTGGAGCGCTGTCGGCTTGCCGCCCTTGGGTGCCTCGCCTATCTTGGCCGCGCGCCCATTGCGCTCGGTGGACTGGCCCCAATGCCTTTGCCTACGCCCCTAGTTCGCATGCGTGCGCACCTTGGTCGCGACCTGTTCGGCCTGATGGCCGCGGTCGCTGTCGTCCACCTCGTTGCCCTGGTCGCTGTGCGTGCCCTGCACGTCCGCGTGGCAGCGGTAGTGTACGACGGCTGGCTGTCGCTGTCGCTGCACAACCTGTTTGCTGGCAAAGTGTGGACCGTCTTCAGCTATGTCTTGCTTCATGATCTGGGTGGCATCTCCCACGTTTTGTTCAACCTTTTGGGCCTCTATTTTTTTGGCGTTCCGGTCGCGCAGTCGCACGGCCGGCGCCCGTTTTGGACGCTTGTTGGCGCGGCCGCCGCGGCCGGCGGCTTGCTGCAAGTCACCGTCGGCGCGCTTTTCGGCGATGCCGGTCCGGTCGTTGGCATCTCGGCCGTCACCATGGCCATGCTGACGGTCTTTGCCATGCAGCGGCCCGACGCCGAAATCTACCTTTTCTTTGCGCTCAGGGTGCCGGCGCGCTACCTCGTCCCGATCGTGGTCGGTCTGGATGTCCTTGGCGCGTTGTCGGGCTCCGACGTCGCGGTGTTTGCCCACATCGGGGGCGTCATCGTCGGCTTCCTGTTCGGCTGCGGCTGGAATTTGCGGGTCGCGCGCACCAGGGCGCAGGCCCTCTTTGGCAGTTCTACCAGTCGCCACCGGCCCTTTACCGTGATCGACGGCGCGCGCGGGCAGCGCCAGCGCGACTGGCGCGACGAGCGGCCCTCTTGAAGTGGGGCGGCGGCAACGGCGAACGTCAGCGGAGCCGTACAGCGCGCAGCTTGCGTGTCATGACCCCGTCATGGCGCTTTTTGGCGGGCCGCTACGGACTGGCGCCCTCGCCAAGATCCACCCGCGGCGGCAGCCGCGCCAGGTCGGCCATGCCCTTGGTCGCAAGCACGCGGCCGGTATGGTCAACCACGAAGCCTTCGACGTTGCGCTCTTTGGCCAGAAGTGCCAGACCCGCTTTGGGGCCGGCAACGAACACCGCCTCCGCAAGCATCGCCGCCATCGCCGGGTCCGCAGCCACGACGGTAGCCTGGACGACGCCACTGGCGGGCATGCCGGTGCGCGGATCCAACACGTCGTGGTAGCGACGACCGCCCTTGATGACATAGGCGTCGTTGTCGGATCGGGTGACTGCTGCGTGGCTTCCCAAGTACAGTTGGCCCATGGCGTGGTCGGGATCGCGCGGATGCGGCGCCACAGCGTACCAGTGGCGGGTGCCCGTGCGCCCCTGGACATAGACCTGACGATCGAGTTGGATGCGGAAATCCGAGAGGCCGTTTTCGCGCAACACCTGGGCAGCTCGATCGAGCGCGTAACCTCTGGCGACCTGGCGCAGCGTCACGCGCATGCCTTGCTGGAGCAGCCGCACAACCGTGTTGTGCTTGATGACCATGTGCTTGCAGCCGGCGATCGCCTTGCGGGTTTGCAACTCCGCGGGCAAAGGCGCCACGAATGGGCGGTGCGCGAAATTCCACAAGTAGTCGAACGTGGCCACAGTCGGATCGTAGGCGCCGCCCGTGCGGCGACACACGTCGATCGCGTGCTGCAGCAATGCGCCGGTCTCGCCGTCGACCACCACTTCGTCGCGGTCCGCATTGGCGTTGATGCTGTGGATTTGGTTGGTGCGCGTCGCAAACACCAGATCGCGCAGCACCCGCTCCATGTGGTCGAGCGCCTTGTCGATGGCCGCCTTGTTTGCCGGTGTACCGCTGCCGTGAATGCGAATCGCGCAGCGCACCCCACCGACAGAGCGCGAGTGGTCGAATTGGTCCGCCTGCAAGGGCACATCCAGCGGTCGCACCGACGCCGGTTCGGCTGGCTTGGGGGCAGCGCGCACCGGGGCGATCGCGGCCGGTTGCTGCGCAGCCGCCACGGGGCATAGCGATAACGCTCCAGCCGTCACCACGGCTGCACAAAATGTGCCGACTCGCTTGCTCAAACCTTCACACATCCCATGCGGCAGAAGCCGCGGCCCATGGATTGCGGCGTGGGGCGGGCGGCGGGGGACGCTTGTCGCCGCGACCCATCAATGCGCCGACTGCCTGCACCATTCCTTCGACCGTCAACGGGAACATCGGCACGATCTGGCCAATGGCGGCAATCGTAGCCTCGCCCCAATAGTTTTCGGCAATCGGGTTCAACCAGACGCGCTTTTCGAAGGCGGCCGCGAATTGCTCGATACGCTGCAGCCCGGGCACTTCGTCGACCATGCCGTATTCGATGGCACCGTAGGGCGAAAACAGCTCGCGCGGCGCCATCCAGGCA
>CAXRHS010000376.1:0-4593 GCA_964230235.1 Myxococcota bacterium | reverse complement strand
CGCGAGCAGAAGCAGTCGCAACGACCGGAAAAGCAGCACGAAAAGCCCGGTGACCGCCACGGCAGACAGCGTGCTGATCCGGCGCACGTCTGCCTCGATGGCGGCGCGGGCCTGCACGCCAAAGCGCGCAATCGCGGCGTGTTGCAGCGTAAGCCCTGGGACCTGGCGGCGCAGGTCACTGACGGCAGCTGCGATGTGATCCAGCAGCGGCGCCTGGGTGTCGGCGTCGAGCGCGCTGTGGCGGGTGGTCAGCAGCACGATGGCGCGGGTGCCGTCGGCGGACACGTACCGCCCTTCGTGCAGGCGCACGCCGCCGGCGCCCAGCGCCTCCAACCCGCGCAACAACCCGGGCAGGACCAGCAGCGGATCGGCTGGTGCCACCTGCTTGACCAGCGGCGCGGTCGGCAAGGCCAACTGACGCTTGAGGTCGCGCGCGGCCTGGCGCAGCGTGTCGTCGGTCAACGTCGCGGGCACTGGGGCGTCAAACGCAAACCCAAACCGCCGCGGCGCGTACAGTTGCCACAGCGCTTCGCCCAGCCCTGCCGCCGGGCCAGCCTCCACACGGGTTACCTCGGGATGGGTCGCCAGCGTATCGGCGAGGCGCTGCGCGGCAGTCAAAGCCGCGGGCAGGTCCACGGCACCCACAGACAGAATCTGGGTCCGCGTCAGCGCAGCTTCGGCCAGCGCGCGACCGACATGGGCGAGGCGCTTGTCGTCGGGGGCTGGCAGCAGGTCGGCCGCGTCGGTGGTGACGCGCAAGCAAGTCGACAGGTAGCCGCCCAGGGCCAGGGCCAGGGCCAGCGCCAGACCCAGCGCGCGAGTGGCGGCGCGGTTGGGCACGGTCGGCTACTTCGGGGCCGGAAAGAAGCGGGCCTTGTCGCCTTGCGAAAACGTGCGCGCTGGCTGGACGTCGAAAAACAGCGTCCGGGTCTCGTCGCCGCCGTTCTCGACAATCTTGAGTTCGCTTACCACCAGCCGGTCGCCCCGCAACTCCAGCCGTTCGATCAACTGATTCATCGGCGCGACCCTGGGTCGCAGCGTCAACGTCCAGCGGTTGGGGGTGGCGGCATCGCTGGCAAAGGTGACACCGTACATCTTTTGCAGCGCGGCGAGGTCGCCCTGCAAGATGCGCACGAAGCTATCCACGAACATGCGCACCACAGGCTTGCCGGCCAGGTCGACGATTTCCCAGCGCGCACCATCCCAAATGCGCACCTGGTCCTTGTCGACCACCAGCAGCGATTTTTCCGGGCGCTCGACGTGGCGCGCCAGTACCCCCGGCGCGGCGTAGTAGATCATCCCGGCGGACTCAAGCGGCGCCGCCAGCAGCGCCATGTGCTTGGATTCGATGAAGCGGGCCGACAGCCCGGGCGACCGCGCAAAGGCTTGCAGCAGTTGGTTCAAGTCCCAAGCCGACGGCGGTTTGACCGGTGGCGCCTTGTCGGCCGCCAGCGCCGCCGGGGCCAGCAAGACCAGCAGCAGCAACAGCCTAGGCAAAGCGCGCAGCGATTTCAGCCGGAGTTTCATACAGCAATTGTCCATCGCGGCCGAGCGTGACCAGCTTGGTGTGGGCGCGCGCGGCGCGACGGTCGTGGGTGAGGTTGTGGATTTCATACGCGATGGTCAGCCGGACGTCCCAGTCTACGCACCAGGCGGTGACCCGAAAGCGGTCGCCATAGTGCAGCGGGTAAACGTGGCGAACGCGCGATTCCATCACCAGCATCGCGTAGCCCATGTCGAGCACCGACTGGACGTCGAGGCCGACCGAACGCAGTAGCGCGGTGCGGCCGATCTCCATGTACTTCAAGTAGTGGCCGTGCCACACAATGCGCACTGCGTCGACATCGTGAAAGGGCACTTCGAGTTCGACGCTGACCGCGTGCGAGGAGGGCTTCACGCGACCTCCGCGTCGCCGATCGGCAAAGCGCCCGCGCGGTGCATGTCGAGCACGGCTGCAACGTCCTGGTCCATGCGGCGGTCCGCCAGCAGCGGTGCAATGCGGTCGCGAACGGCAGCGTGCAGAGCCAAAGCGCGGCCATGGCAGTCTACGCGCTCGCGCAAGTCGACCGCCTGCACGACCGCCAGCGTCAGCATCGCCGCCGCCCACTCGGCCAGATCCAGCGCTTGCATGCAATCGCGCGCGGCAATGGTGGCCATCGGCACCTTGTCCTGGTTTTGGCACTCGGTACTGCGCGAAAACACGCCGGCCGGCATCGCCAGCTTGCACGCCTCGGCCGCAAGTGCGCTGGTCGCGATCGCCATGGCCTTGAATCCGTGGTGCGCTGCGGCCGCGCCGTTGCCGACGCGCACCAGATTGGCCGGCAGACCGTTGTTCATCGCCGGGTCGCACAGCTGCGCCATCTGGCGGTCGACGAGATCGCACAGACTGGCGACTGCCGCCTTGCAGCTGTCCATGGCAAACCCGACGTGACCGCCGTAGAAGTGGCCGCCGTGCAGCACCTGTGCTGTCTCCGGATCGAGCAGCGGATTGTCGTTGCAGCTGTTGATTTCCGTTTCAATCCAGGGCCGCATCCACGCCAGCGCATCCACCAGCACGCCGATGACATGCGGCGCACAGCGAATCGAGTAGCGGTCTTGCAGTCGGCCAAGCAGAGTTGATCGCGCGGCGCGGTCCTCGATGTCTGCGGCAATCCAGGCGGCGACGCGGGCCTGCCCGGGGTGGGGCTTGAGCGCAAACAGGCGGGCATCAAAATGCGCCGGATTGCCCTGCAGCACGTCGCTGCACACGGCGGTCAGCGCGGCCGTCCACCGGCACAGGCGGCGCGCGCGCTCTAAGGCAAGGCACGCAAGCGCGGTCATCACGCTGGTGCCATTCATGATCGACAGGGCCTCTTTTTCGCGCAGGGCAAACGCCGGCTGTGCCAGCCGTTGCACCGCCTGCGCCGCGGGCACCACGCGACCGTCGACCCACGCTTCTCGTTCGCCCACCAACAGCGCCGCGACGTAGGACAATGGCGTCAGATCGCCGCTTGCGCCCACCGAACCCAACGCTGGAATCTGCGGCAGAATGCGGCGGTTCAGCAGTTCACACAGTCGTTCGACCACCGCCACCCGCACGCCGCTGTGGCCGCGCGCCAACGACGCGACCCGGACCGCCAGCACGGCCGCAGCCGCCGCTGGCTCAAGCGCAGGGCCGACGCCACAACCATGAAAGCGCAACAGATTGAGCTGCAGGTCGCGCGCCAGCGTAGCCGGCACGGCGGTCGTCACCGAATCGCCGACGCCGGTGGTGACGCCATACACCGGCTGGTCGCGGGCAACGAGTTCGGCAAGGAAGTCGGCCGCTGCCGCGATCCGCTGGCGGCTCTGCGGGTCCAAGGCAAGCACGGCGCGGCCGTGGGCCAGCTTCAGCACATCGCCAATCGTCAGCGGGTGTTCGCCGACCAGCACCACGGATTGAGCCTGGACAGAGACCGCGGCGAGGGCCGGGTCCGCCTGATCAAGTGATGGAAATCCAATCGTATCTGGCGGCATGGTCGCCTACGGCAGGGCGCGACAAGGTACGGGCAATGGGACGCGACGTCAACAGGCAAGAACCGGCTAAAGAAACGCGCACATCCTGCCGCCGCCGCTCACGAGCGATCGGTACTGCGCCGCGACGTGCCGCTCATGGTCTTGCTGCGCGAACCGTAGCTGCTGTTGGTGTACATTTCCTTGCGCAACAGCTCGTCCTGTTCCACGGCCATGCGCTCGGCGTCGCGGGTCAGCTCGGCCACCAGCACGCGCAGCTCAGGGTCGTTGCCCATGTACTGCGCGATCTTGGTCGCGGTTTGCTTGAGCTCGGCGGCGGCCTCGGCGTAACGGTGGCGACGGTTCAAGTCGACGGCGCGCATGCGAGCGCGCGCGGCGTACTGACGACCCATCTCGCGGTCGACCTCAGGGTTGCGCGGCTGGCTGTCGTTGGTCGCGCCGTCGGCCAAGGTGAACTCGACCAACTGCGCCGGCACCAGCGCCGGCTCGCCGCCGATGAGCGCGCTGCATTCGATGCCGCAAGTGGCGCCGATGTCGCCGGTGGGCAACGTCAGTTGCAGGGCGATGGTGACTTCCTGATCGGACACGAGGTCGCCAAGGTCCACTTGGACGTCGGTGCCAGTCCAGACGCTGCCAAAACCGCTCAAGACCTCGACCTTGACGCCGGGGCTCGGCCGCACCTGCAGCACGACGCCGCGCGCCACCACCGATTTCACCTCACCGAGCTCGCGGGCGACGATGCCGGGCAGGTCGGCGCCGCTGGCCGCGAAGTAATCGTTGCCGCCGCCCTCGCGCGCCATCGCGGCGAGCAAAAGCTCGTTGTAGCCTTCACCGATGCCGATGCACGAAGTGCCGATGCCTTTGTCGCGCAATTGTCGCGCACCGCGCGCGAGCGTCGGAACATCGCTTGGCCCCTCATTGGCCTGGCCATCGGTCACGAGCAGCACGCGGGCGATCGCGCCGCTTTCGCGGCCGTCGGCAATCGTCTGGCCCGCCGTCGCCCAGCCTTCGAAAAGCGCGGTGCAGCCGCCGGGCTCGATCGGCCGGCACGCGGCGATGGTGGCGGCCACTGCAGCAGCGGTTGCGCGCTGGCAGGCTTCC
>CAXRHS010000375.1:0-2948 GCA_964230235.1 Myxococcota bacterium | reverse complement strand
CCCATTGCTGAACAGATGGCCGACCATCTGGCCGGCCGCCTGCACACTTGGGCAGCGGAACAGGATGCGCGCAAGCACCACGAAGTGAAACGTCAGCGCGATCCGCCACAGGTTGCTGGTCCACGGAAGCTGATCGTGGGTCCAGCCCTTGGGCATCTTGCGGTGCTGCATGCGGTTGAGGGCGATGGCGACGCCGTGCAGCAGGCCATACAGCACAAAGGTCCAGTTGGCGCCGTGCCACAGGCCGATCAAAGTCAGCGTGATCAAGGTGTTGCGGTGGGCCAGCCACACGCTGCCTTTACTGCCGCCGAGCGGAAAGAACACGTAGTGGCGCAGCCAGGTCGAAAGCGTCATGTGCCAGCGCCGCCAGAATTCGGCGACGGTGCGCGCGCGGTACGGTCGGTTGAAGTTCTCGGGCAGGGTAATGCCAAGCAGGCGCGCGGAGCCGATGGCGATGTCGGTGTATCCCGAAAAATCGCAGTAGATCTGCAGCGTATACGCGTACAGGCCGACCATGATTTCGGCGCCGGAGTACACGCCCGGGTTGCTGAACACCCGGTCGACCAGGTTGACCGCCAGCCAATCGGCGATGCACACCTTCTTGACCAGGCCGCGGCCGATGCGAAACAACGCCTCGCCCACATCGTCGTCGCGCAGGACCGGATTGCGATGCAGTTGCGGCAACAGGATGTGCGCGCGCGAAATCGGCCCGGCCACCAGCTGCGGAAAAAAGGTGGCAAAAAGCCAGAACCGCCACAGGCTCTTTTCGGCTGGAATCTCGCGGCGCCAGACATCGACGACGTACGCCATCGACTGAAAGGTGAAAAAGCTGATGCCAACCGGCAGCACTGTCCGCGCAACGGTCAAGCTCAGGTCGAAACCGACCGCCTTGGCGAGCGCAACCAGGTTCTCGGCGAAAAAGCCGATGTACTTGTAATAGCAGAGCAAGCCCAGGTTGACGGCGACCGAGGCCAGCATGAGCGCGCGTCGACGCCGCGCCTGGTCGTCGGGGGTGCGCTCGATGACGCGGGCCATCGCCCAGTCGAACGTTGCCGCGCCCAGAATCAGCAGCACATAGCGCGGACTCCACGCCATGTAGAAGGTGCAACTGGCGAGCAGCAGCAGCGAACTGCGCGCGACCGGCCAGCGCACCAGCCCCCACGAGCCGCCAATGACAGCTGCAAGAAAGACCAGGTAGAGCAGGGAGTTGAAAAGCATCGCCGCGCGCCGCGACAGGGTGCCTGGCTATGCCTCGACCGGTGTCGACACCCAACCGCGCATGGCGTCGCGCACCGGGCCCCAAGTCGCCTCGTGGCTGCGCATGCGGACAAACGCGACGTACAGGCCGTCGACTGCGGCCTCGAGCTGGTCCAACAACGCGACTCGCTCGTCCAGGCCCGCGGCGTCGCGCACGCCCAACTCGGTCGGCAGCTTGGCGTTGGAGATCGCCATGGTTTCCGCGTCGAGGTTGAACGAGAACTGCCGCTCGCCCAGCGAGAGCACCAGGCGGGCGCGCGCCACCTTCTTGCCGACGCGCAGGGCAGTGCGCGCTTCTTCGGCCTGCGAGGGCGCTTCGGCCTGCACGGTCGATCCTTCGCGCAGGGTGCCACCGCTCTCCAAGACCAGCTTCTGGGCGAATTCCACGCCGTAGGTCTGATCGCCGACGTCGACGCGACCGCCGTTGCGCTCGGCCTCGAACCACAGCCAGGTCAAGAACTCGCGACCCAGAAACGAGAATCGGTCGGCGCCGGCCATGGGTCTACTCCTAACGTGCGATCAAGTGAAAGCGCTCGGCATCGATGAGCGCCAGACCGTCGATCTCCTGCTGGGTCATGCCGCGCAGGGGCAGCACCTCCAGCAGGCCAACGAACTGCAGTTTGCGCTCGAAGGTCTTTTCGAAGTGGTCCACAAAAAGCCCCGCCACGCCTTTGCTGGTCGAGAACAGGCGGACCTCGCCGTCGTGCACGTTCCAGGCCGCTTCGATGAGCTGCATGCGCGGCAGCGATCGCACGCGCAGCTGCTTGCCGATCTCGAGCTTGAGGGCCTCGCGCTCTTTCTTGCCCGGCAGGTCGCGGCCGTCTTTCTTGGCGCGATCCTTGGCGGCTTTGTCGACGTAGGCCTTGAGCGTCGCCGCCGGGATCTTGAGGGTGTCGATGCGCAGGCGCAGCAGCAGCTGGCCGGACTGCAGCACCAGCGATCCTGCATCCAGCTCCGCTTCAAAGGCGTCGTCGAAGCGCACCCAGCCGTGGGCCTTCTCGATCTCACCGTGCGGGTCGATCTCCTGGAAGCGGTGGTTCCAGATCGCTTCGCAGAAGCGCTCTTCAAACGCTTCGGGCACGGGCTCGGCGACGAACCGCAGGTAACTGACGCTGCCGCTTGATAAACCCATGGCGGGCCTCTTTGGCCGCGGGGCGAGGGGCCGGCCGCGGGGCGGCGGATCTAGCCAGGGCGCGCGCGGGGTGTCAAATGGCCAGGTGGTCCGCACGCCCAGCAATTCTGCCGGCGGTGCGCGCGCCCGCCGGCACCACCGAGGTTTGTGCGGCGGCTGAAGCCGCGGCCCAGGTGTACAAAGCCCGGCCAAGCCGGGCTAGGGCCGTCGCCCGCATGCAGGCAAAACTGCCACTTGGTCCCAGATGAGCCACAATGGCCCGGGCCGCCACCGCGCGGCGGGACCAGGCGTGGCAGTTGCAGTTCGACAGTGGGGCGAGGCAGGGGCACAACCGGTGGTGCTGCTGCACGGCTTTTTCAGTGATGGCCGCAGTTGGAATGGACCGGTCGCCGCGCTGCAAGCGCGCGGGATCGAGCGGCATTGGCTTGCGGTGGACCTGCCGGGGCACGGCGGATCGCGCGACCAAGGGCCGGAACCTGGCGTCGATGCCTGGCTGTGGCTGTGGGCGCAGTTGGACAGTGTCGCGGCAGGCTTGGACCGGCCGCCAATGGTCATTGGC
>CAXRHS010000374.1:0-3553 GCA_964230235.1 Myxococcota bacterium | reverse complement strand
CGCCTGGTCTGTCGCTCAGCCCTCGGCCATCACCGTCGAAGCGATTCCCGAGGCCGCTGCGGATACATGCCCGTCGGCCGTGAACGCCACCTCGCGCACCCGCTTGTCGATCTTGTCGAAAAGCTTGGGGTCGTCCTTGAGCGCCTGGCGTACCTTCTCGCGGCCCTGGCCCAGGCGCTCGCCGTCGATGCTGTACCAGGCGCCGACCTTGTCCAAGATCCCCATCTCGACCGCGGTGTCGATGAGGTCTCCGGTCGAGCAGATGCCCTCGCCGTACAGGATGTCGAACTCGACCTGCTTGAACGGCGGCGCCACCTTGTTCTTGACCACCTTGACGCGGGTGCGGTTGCCGATGTTGTCCTCGCCGGACTTGAGCGCGCCGACCCGCCGGACGTCCAGGCGCAGCGAGGTGTAGAACTTGAGGGCGTTGCCGCCGGTGGTGGTCTCGGGGTTGCCGAACATCACGCCAATCTTCATGCGCAACTGGTTGATGAAAAGCACGATGCAGTTGGACTTGCTGATGCTGGCCGTCAGCTTGCGCAGCGCCTGCGACATCAGCCGCGCCTGCGAACCCACGGCGCTGTCGCCCATCGCGCCCTCGATCTCGGCCTTGGGCACCAGCGCCGCCACCGAGTCAACCACGATGACGTCCACGGCGCCCGAGCGCACCAAGGTGTCCACAATCTCCAGCGCCTGCTCGCCGGTGTCGGGCTGGCTGACCAGCAGGTCGTCGGCCTTGACCCCCAGCCGGCGCGCGTCGCTGACGTCCAGCGCATGCTCGGCGTCGACGAACGCGGCGATGCCGCCCGCCTTCTGGCTCTCGGCGATCAGGTGCAGGGCAATTGTGGTCTTGCCGCTGGACTCGGGACCGAACACCTCGACCACCCGGCCGCGCGGAAAGCCGCCGACGCCGAGCGCGATGTCCAAGCCAATCGAGCCAGAGCTGATGACCTGCAGGTCGCGGAACGTCGCGGCCTCGTCGCCCAGGCGCACCATCGCGCCCTTGCCAAAAGTGCGCTCGATGGTCGACAGCGCGGTGGCGATGGCGGCCTGCTTGGCGGCGGCATCGCTCTGCTGCGAAACGGGTTCAGAAACGTCCTTCTTGTTGCGCGACATGGTGTTTGCTCCTGGTTGGGCGAATTGAGTTTTGAGATTCCAGTCGGTTGCGTGCTTGCTGCGGCGCGCCCTCGCGGCCACAGCTAAACAGATGTTCAGGTATCGCGCAACAGGTGTCAACTATTTCTTGCGCGCAGCCGGCGCCAGCGGACAGGGACAGGCCCAGGGACAGAGACAGAGTCGGTATCAGGGACAGAGACAGAGTCCGAATCAGGGTCGGAATCAGGGCCAGGGTCAGACTCGGGGAGAGGCGCAGGGACAGCGACAGGTCGGGTGTGCCCGCCAGCAACTACAAAATCGGGTCATAGCCAAACACGTCGGCGGTGACCGACAGCGGCACCAGCGATGGCCCAAAGCTGCCCGGCAGGATCTCGGTCAGCGCTTGCGCGGTCCAGCCGCCCGGCCTGTGCACGCTGCGGCTGGGTGCAAATGTTGAAAACAACACGATTTCACTGCCGCGAACCACAAAGGTCTGGCCATTGATCGCGGTCGCGGCGTCGCTGAGCAGACACGCCACCAGCGGCGCCACCTGCGCAGGATCGAGCGACTGCAACCGCGCGACGCGGGCCTGCATGGCCGGGTCGTCGCCACCCAAGGTCGCGGTCATGCGCGTCCACGCGAAAGGCGCAATGCAGTTGGCGCGCACGCCAAAGCGGCGCATGTCCAGCGCAATGCCCTTGATCAACGCAACAATTCCCAGTTTTGCCGCTGCGTAGTTGGCCTGACCCACGTTGCCGATGAGTCCCGACGTGGACGTCATCGCCACAATCGACCCCGAGCCCTGGGCGCGAAACTGCGGCGCCGCTGCCCGGCACAGGTTGAAGCAGCCCTTGAGGTGCACGGCAATCACCGCGTCAAAATCGGCTTCGGTCATCTTGTGAAAAATCACATCGCGCACGATGCCGGCGTTGTGGACCACAAAGTCCAGTCGCCCAAAGGCGGCGAGGCATTGGCCCACCATGTCTTGGGCCGCCGCGAACGACGCGACCGACCCGTGGTGGACCACCGCAGAACCGCCGGAGGCCGCAATCGCCGCGGCAACCTCGGCTGCCGGATCCTCCGGCAACGGATCGCCGCTCGCCGAGACCCCAAGGTCGTTGACCACGACGCTGGCGCCGCAAGCCGCAAGTTCTTTGGCAATCGCGGCGCCGATGCCGCGGCCCGCGCCGGTGACGATGCCGGCCTTGCCCTGCAACAAGGCGGTCGGCGCGGCCTGGTTCGTTTCACCCACGGTTCACCTGCGCCCGGCCGGCGCGGCCGTCAATCGGCGCATTGTGGCGGCAAATCGGCCAGCGACAACGCGCCGGGCGCTCGGCAACCCGTCTGTGTGACACAGAAATGACGGCGCACTGGCACCCGGCCGCACTCAGCGGTTCGGCAACGTCAGCCCCGGCACCCGCGCCAGGAAGGCGTCTTGATCGCGCCAATACTGACGGGCGGCTGGCAGCATGACCAGGGCGTGAAAGGCGTGCGGCTGACGCGGATAGATGCGCAAGTCGCTGGCGACGCCGCGCGACTGCAGCGCCGCGTGCAGGCGTCGCGAGTCGTCCAAAAGCGGGTCGGCGGTCCCCACGCCCAAGAAGAACGGCGGCAACGGCCGGTCGGCGGGCCGGTCCGAGGCGAACACCGACAGCGTGTCGGCCAGTTCGACATGGTGATCGGCGTCCAGGCGCGCCGGACCCAGGTAGCTGTCTTCGACCTCGCGCAGGCGATCATCCAAGAAGACGCCGATTTTGTGCGGCCGCCGCCGCCGGAACCGCGCCTGATCGCTGACCTGGAACACGCCACACGCCGGCAGGACCGCGCGCGGCACCACGCCCGTGTCAAACACCTGGCGCGCCCACGGCTCGTCGCGGGCAAAGCACGCCGCGACCGCGAGCGCCGACACCAGGTTGGCGCCCGCTGATTCTCCGGCGATCACCAGCTGTTGTGGATCGGCGCCAAACCGGTGGGCGTTTTCAGCCACAAAGCGGTAGGCGGCACAGGCGTCTTGCACCGCAGCCGGAAACGGGTGGCGCGGTGACAGCCGGTAGTTGATCGAAAACACCACGAAGCCGCGGCGCGCAAAGCCAAGGCCGAACACCCAATGGCTGTCTTTGGACAGGATGCGAAACGCGCCGCCGTGCACGTACAGCAGCGCCGGCAGCGGGCCGGGCCGATCGACGGGCCGGTAGACGTCAAAGCGATGCTCGACCCGCCCCGAGTCGGTGTAGGCCTGGTCGGCGAGCACTTCGAGACCGTGACGGGCAGGGTTGGCGAGCGGATGCAGCTTGCCGACCCGCGACAGACCGGTAAAGAAGCCGTCGGCGACCGCCGCCCCGGCCTTGCGGCGCAACTGGTAGAGCAGGCCGGCGGCAGCCATCACCACGCCTCATCGTCGGCCTGCACCTGGGCGCGCAGGCGGCGCAGGCGGGCGTCCTCCGGCGGTTCGGCCGCC
>CAXRHS010000373.1:0-7132 GCA_964230235.1 Myxococcota bacterium | reverse complement strand
CCACCTCGCGCGCCAGCCGGGTGCCCGACGACACCCAGACCCTGCGCCGTTTTGAGAACGCCGCGGAGCTGCACCTGCTGTCCACTGAGGCAACCGTGTTTGGCCGCGCGTGCCGGCGGCTGGCGCGCGCGCTGCTCGGCCGCTCGGTCGGTCTGGCGTTGGGCGGCGGCGGCGCCTTGGGGTTCGCACACATCGGCTTGATTCGCGCGATGGAAGAAGCGCGCATCCCGATCGACTACATCGCGGGCGTGTCGTTCGGTTCGGTGGTCGCCGGCATCTACGCCGCCGGCCGCCGCGACGGCATCGAACGGCTGGTGGCAGAGCGCTGGGTGCTGATTCCGACACTGCTAGGCGGCTTTGTCACCACGGTGCCGTTTGAGTGGGCGACCCGCTACCTGCTCGGCAAGGACGTGATGATGTCCGACACCGAGATCCCGTTCTTTCCGGTCGGCGTCGACATCCACACCGGCAAAGAAGTGGTGCGCGCCCACGGCACGGTCGGTCATGGCGTGCGCAGCTCGTCGTGCCTGCCCGGCGCCTACCCGTCGCTGGTGGTCGGTGGGCAGCGCATCGTCGACGGCGGCATGCACAACAACGTACCGGCGTCGGTCACCTGGCAAGCGGGCGCGCACTTCATCATCGCCAGCAACATCATCCCCGACTTTCCGTTCGCGCCGCCCGGGGCCAATAGCAAGATGATTGACCTTGCGCGCCTGGGCCTGACCCGCTTTGACGACTTGATGCGGTCGATGTTCCTGCTGATGAGCCAGTCGGGCCGCGATCGCGCGCAACTGGCTGACTACGTATTCGATTTGCAGGTGCGCGGCTTCAACGTCTACGACTTTGCCAAGGGCGACTACCTGGCCAAGGCCGGCTATGAGCAGGCGCAGACGATCATGGCCGACATCGAGTCGGCGTGGCGCAACCAGGGTATCGGCGTTGCGGCGGGTGCGGTCGCTGCGCAGGCAAGCTCAGGCGTGCAGCAGGGACAACCGTCGGCCGACGAGTAGCGGGTTTCACGGCGCGACCGCCGTCGCCTCGACCGGCAAGAACTCGGCGTAGTTGAACGCATGCTCGCCGCACAAGCGCGCGTGCAGCTTGCCCTGCTTGTCGTACACATCCACAACGGGCAGGCCCGGAATCCCGGGCAGTAAGCGGTCCATCGCCGCCTGATCGAAGTCGGTGGCGTCGACCTTGGCGAGCGCCAGATCGGGCCGGCCGTGCACAAAGGCGTCGAGCTGCGGGCCGAGCTTGAGGCATGGCGCACACCAGGTGGCCCAGTAGTCCACGATGGTGGTCTTGCCGGCGACCAACAGTGCCGCGATCTCGGGCTGCGGGGTGTCACCGCGCGCGGCAGGACGCAAGGCCGGGCGTTTGGCCGGCGGATCGCCAAAAAGGGTGTTCCACGACACGCCGGCGAAAACCCAGTAGGCCGGCGGCGTCTGGATGCCAAGAACCTCGCGCTGCAGTTGCTTCTTGAACGTCAGGTCAAACGCCAGGTTGTCGACCGGCTGCACGCGCACCGAGACCGTGGCGTCGACGTAGGTGCCGCCCACGCTGACCGAGTCGACGCGGTCGCCAAACGGGTCGATCTCGGTCGGCATGCCGCGGTCCAAGTAATCGAGCGACGCCGACATCGACAGCACCCGCGGCACGATTTGCCCCGAAAGGCCGGCGCTGACCTGCCACTCGTTGGCCCAAGAAAATCCGTCGTTGGCGTTGTTGATGGGCGTGCGCGTGCGCACCGAGGCGTAGTAGCCCAGGCGCTCGACGATGGGGCCAAACAACTCCGCGTCGGCCAACAGCCAGTACACCCCCCGACCGAGCGACAGGTTGGCGTCGAGCGGCTGGCCGCTGGTCAGGTTCTTCTTGGACACGTATTGGCCGGTTGGCGCGCCGGTACCCAAACTGACCACCAGCCGCGGCAAGTACTTGCCCTGCAAGTCGAAAAGCCGGTTCAGGTCCTGGCGCAGGCGCAATTCGATGTCACCCAGCCCCATGTCGTCCGTTGCCTTGAGTTCGCCGCCAAAGATCTTGCTGGAACGCAGCCGACCGGACGGCACCACCAGACCTGCGCCGAAGCCGCCCGGCAAGTCCACGCCGGCCAGCAGCATCGCCAGCTGCAGGCGGATCTTGAATTCTTCAGGATTGATCTCTGGTTTTGACCCGTTGTACGGTTGGTCGCCATACGCATAGGCATAGCTCACGCCCGCGCGCACCCGCGTTTGGGTTTGCACCTGGCCACCGTCCAGCAGCCGCGACATATCGGTGTCTCCCACCGGGAGAGCAGGGTTGCCTCACGCAGAGCATTGCGCCTGGGCTGGGGTCGCCCAAGCCAGCGCGGCGACCGCCATCAACCCTAGGATTCTTGCAAGCATCGAGTCCCCGCGGCGCGGGACCAACTGCGCCCGCTTTGCGGCGGCAGGATAGCGGGTTTGCGGGGCAGGCGTCGAGGCGGGGCGGGCGCGCGGCGACGGTCGGCCGTGGCCCGCCTCACCTCCTGCGCTTGCCCCTTTCGGCCCCCACGGTATACTGCCCGACCCCGCCGCCTGGCGCGGCATCGGACCCAACGCCATGAAATTTCGCTGCGAACACCGCTTCTCCAACGTCTCGCTGTCCGAATTCGAGCGCCTGTACTTCTCGGAGGAGTTCAATGTCGCCCTGTGCAAGGCCGTCAACTTGCAGCGCACCCTGATTTCGCGCGAAGAGGCCAATGGTCGCCTCAAGCGCGTCGTCAAGGTCGCGCCCGACCGCGAGATTCCGGCGCCGGCGGCGCGCATCCTGGGGTCCAACAAGATCGAATACACCGAAACCATTGAGTACAGCCTGGGTTCCGGTCGGGTCAACTGGTCGACCGTCAGCTCGGTGATGACCGACAAGGTCGACTCGCGCGGCACGGTGTCGTTCAGTTCGATTGGCGGTCAGGTGGTCCGGACCGTCGAAGGCGACGTGACCGTGCGGATCCCGCTGGTCGGCGGCACGGTCGAAAAGTTCATCATCGCCGACATCGAAAAGAGCTACGAGCGGGCCGCCGAGTTCACGCGGTCGTGGATCGCCAGCCATCCGTCGTAAGTCCTTGCCTTTGCTGTGACAAACGCGCCTGCGCCCGCAGCACCGCCAGGGAGCCGCAACCAGCACGTTGATTTGTTGCGCGGCCTTGCGCTGTGCGGCGTCATCGCCATTCACCTGTGCGCACGGATCCCGCACGCCGATCCTTTGTTCGCGACGGGCCGCGTTGTCGACCACCTGGGCCGCTTTGGGGTGCCGCTTTTCCTAGGGGTCTTTGGCTGGGCAGTCGGTCGAGCGGCAAGCCGCGGACCGCTCGGTCCGGCCTGGCTGTGGGGCCGCTTGCGCGCGGTCGGACCCGCGTACCTGGCGTGGGCGCTCCTGTACGCCGCGGTGGCGCCGCTCGATGGCCAGGGCCAGTCGCTGTGGGAGGGGCGCTTAGGCTGGTCGGCGCGGCTGGGACTGGCCGCGTTCGGCTACGGCGCGGAGCAACTGTATTACATGACGGCCTATTTCGGCCTTTTGCTGGTCGCGCCGCTGGTCGGCTCGGCACTCGCTGCGGTCGGTGGCCGCGCCGCGTTGGCTGCAGCACTGGTGGCCCTGGTCGCCAACGCCGCATTGCTGGCCGAAGTCCAGGCGGCCGTTCGCGCGGGCGGCCCACCCACCGGACTCGCGCAGTTACTGCTGCACACCGAGGCGCGCACACCATTGCATTGGTTCGGCTTTTTCATCGCCGGTGCGGGCATCGGTCGCTACCTGGCAAGGGGTGGGGTTTTGCCGATGGCGCGCTGGTGGTGGCTGCCGTTCGGCCTGTGCGCCCATGGCTGGGTGGCGCTGCGCCCGCCCGCGCCGGCGTTTGATGACTTTTGGGCCAGCCCGGCCCTGGTGACTGGCGGCCTGGCTTTCCTCGTTTGGGGACCAGCGTTGGCCCGTTTGCTGACGCCGACCGCGCTCGGCGGCTGGCTCGGCCGGTTTGGCGCTGACTCTCTGCCGACCTACCTGGGGCACGTGCTGTGGTTGCGGCTGGGCTGGTGGGCGGCCGAAGGCGCCGCGACGGTGCCGCGGCTGGCGGTGGCGTTGGTGGCGGTGTGCGCCGGCAACTGGGCGTATGGCCGGCTGCACCCGCGGGCGTTTGGCCGCCCTGCGGTACCGGTCACAAGCCGCTGAGGTCGTCCACCACTACGGCGGTCTCGTGGTCGGGCTTGCTGGTCAGCTGCAGCGACAGTTCGATCCGCTGACCCGCCCAACCGCCGAGGTCAAAGCACGACTTGACCCAGCCGCTGTCGCCGGCTTGCCCCGCGGTCGATCCTTCGGCCGGGCCGATTGCGACCGGTGCCACTTGCTTGGGGCCAGAATAGCCACCGCACTTGCTGCAGGTGTTGGGGTAGCACAGGCCTTCGGCATTGACGACCAGTTCGCTTTGCGGACCGACACCGGTTTTCAGCACCGCCAGGCTGAAGACGTCGGCGGGATCGCAGCCAGCCGCCGCTTCGGCTGACAGGTAGCGCCAGCGCAAGCACAGGTTGGCGCCTGCTGGTGGTACGCAAACGGCAGTGCGGGCACGGGTCGGATAGCTGAACGGATTTTGCAGCTGCGTGTCGCTGCCCGCTGTGTGCAGAAGCGCCATCCGTTTGCCGACCTCGGGCAAGATCGGCCCCAGCATGCGCGCGAGTCTGGCGGTGCCTTCCAGAATCCAACCGGTCCCGCCCGCCTCGAAGCCAGCGTTGGCCAGCGCGGCGACGCCGACCGTGGCCTTGGCGTCGCCGACCAGGCGCAGTCGCGTGCCGGGATACTTGGGGTCGTCGACAAAGGGCAGCCCTTGGCCGGCCGGCGCGCCAGTGGCGAGCGCCAGAAGCCAGGGCGCGGCGGTCTTGCTGGCAAAACCATCGGTGACCGTGCCCGACCAGCCGACCACCGCGGCGGCGCCCGCTCCAACCAGTTCGGTCGCCAGTGAGCCATTGCTGGCGCTGCTGCACAGGCCCAGGTACACCACCGCGCCGGCGAGGTTGGGGGTGTGGTGGGCAAAGAACGACGGCAAAAGCGCCATCCGGTCGCCGCCGTGCAGCGCGACCCGCCCAGCGAACAGGTCGCCGAGCAACCACGGCGAACACTGCAGCGCATCGCTGACCTGGCCCTCTTTGGGCTTGCACGACTTGTCGCTGGGCGCGATGCCGAGGCCTCCGGCGCTCGCCAGCTTCGGCAGGGCGGAGCAATCGATGGGCGCTTGCACGCTCCAGTACTCCTGGGCGCCCGGATGGTGCCAACCGTAGCCTTGCAGGGTCGCTTTGGCGAGGCCGGCAAAGGCGCGGCCGCCGTGACCGATGGCGGTGAACAGCCCCGCGTGGCGCAACTGGCGGGCCATCTCCGCCGGCGCTGTGGTCGAAAAGTTTAGTGGTGACAGTGGTTTGCACGGTGTCTGCCCGAACCAGCCGTCCAGGCCGAGCGCCTCGTCGGTCACGGTGTCCGGCAACTCGGGTCGAGCCACTGCGGCATACGGGCTGCTGGCACCGCGCGTACCGGCCACGTGGGGTTGCACCAGGCCGAGCATGCCGTTGGCGAAGCGCACCCACGCGCCCGGGGCCGCGTCGCCGGCCTGCGCAACCAGCGGGCTGGCCTTGAGGTCCGCGAGCACCGCCGCATTGGCCTGTGCCGCGTCCTTTTGCTTGGTCAGCAACTGCAGCTTGGCGGTGGCGTTGCTCAAAAGCGCTTGCTGGGCCTCGCAGTCGCCCATGGTCCACGCCGGCACCACGTCGACCCGCGCCGGCAGGCTCCAGGTCAGGGTCGGCTCGCCCTCCTTGAGGGTCGGCGGCAACGTGGCGCGCACCCGCAAGTACAGCGGGCCGGGCTGCGCGTCTTGCAGTTGCAGGCAAGCGGACCACAGCCCGTCTTGGGCCTGGGCGTCGCACGGGCCGCCGTCGTCGTACAAGTCCAAGGGCTGCTTGGGATCGCCACCCGTGGCATCGACCAAGAACGCGCGCACACCTTTGACGACCGCCACGTCGTCCACCACCACCGGGATCGCGACCCGCAGCTTGGCCGCGCCCGCCTGGACGACGCGCGGCGATACGTCGGGCGGCCCGCCAAATGCCGGCCAGGTGGCATAGACCACGCGCACGGCGTGCTCGGCATGGGCAGGTCCGCGCTTTGCACCAAAAGTCACGAGGTTGTCGCCGGGAGCGAGCGGGACTTCGGCCTGCCAGTTGGTGGTGTCCAGGTTGGCGGTGCCCGATTTGCCGGCGCCGGTGGTCCAGGTCACGCTGTCGGCGAGTCCCAGGGCGACTCCGCCAAAGGCCACGGTGGTGGTCGTCGCCGTCTGCCAGTCGCCAGCGGGCGCGGTGGCGCGCACCAGCAGTTCTGGCCAGGCCTTGGCGACGCACAGGGCGCTGTCGACGGCGCTGTGGCTGCACGCGCCGGTTGGGGCCGCGCAGGCATCGGTGGTGCAGGCGTCGCCGTCATCGCAAGGGCTTTTGGCGCCAGGCGCGCATTTGCCGCCCGCGCAAGCGTCGCCCGCGCTGCACGGGTTGGCGTCGTCACACGGCCCGTCCTTGGCGGTGACGGTGCAGGCGCCGGCGGGACCGCAGGCGTCGGCGGTGCAAGGGTTGGCGTCGTCGCAGACTTTGGCCGGACCAGGTGCGCAGGCGCCAGCCTTGCAGGCGCCGGTGCCGGTACAGGGATTGCCGTCGTCACACGGTCCGTCCTGGGCCGGGTGCTGGCACGCGCCGTCTTTGCCACAGACGTCGTCGGTGCAGGGGTTGTCGTCGTTGCACGCGGCGGCCGAGGTGCAGCCTTTGGGGGCAGCGTCGACTTCGCCGGCGGCGCTGTCGACACTGGTGGCATCGGCGGCGGTGGGCGCGACGGGTTCTGCGCAGGCCCCCAGCGCAAGTGGCAGCGGCGCCATCAGGCACAGGCGCAAGGTCAGGGACAGAGACAGAACCTTCATCGTCGCACCATTCCGCCCGTCAGCACCCGGCCTCGGCCAATCTCGGTGTAGGTCACAAAGGCGTTGTCGGGGTCGACGCCCAGCGCCGCGGTCACCACCTGGCCGGCCGCCCGCAACGCCGCTTCAATCTGCGCTTCGGTGCGACCGGCAAACGCCGCGATGTCCACCAGCGGCGGGTGGGTGTGT
>CAXRHS010000372.1:0-3392 GCA_964230235.1 Myxococcota bacterium | reverse complement strand
CCTCGCCCGCTCTGCGGGAGAGGGGTGCCGCGAAGCGGCGGGGTGAGGGCCAGGAGGCGGTTGGCCCCCGGACTTTGCGATCGCCCTGGGGAATAGCCGCCGATACCTTGGGCCACCCGGGCAAACCGTGCTAGACTGCTGGCCCTTCGGGCGACAGCGCGCGCTTGCCCCCCAGCGCCAACTCGGCGCACAACCCATTGCACTGGCGACGGAAGGGACGATGAGCGGACCCAATAAGTGGAGCACGATCAAGCACAAGAAGGGCAAGGCGGACGCCATCCGCGGGCGTATCTTCACCAAGGTGATCAAGGAGATCACGGTAGCGGCCAAGCTGGGCGGCGGCGATCAGTCAGCCAACCCGCGCCTGCGCAAAGCCGTGCTCGACGCCAAGGCCAACAACATGCCGGCCGACAACATCACCCGCGCGATCAAGAAGGGCACGGGTGAATTGGAAGGCGTCGCGTACGAGGAGATCACCTACGAGGGCTATGGTCCGGGCGGCACCGCGCTGCTGGTCGACGTCACCACCGACAACCGCAACCGCGCGATCACCGAGATCCGTATGGTGTTCAACAAGCGCGGCGCCAAGATGGCCGAACCGGGCGCGGTCGCCTACCTGTTTTCGTCGGTCGGCCAGATTCAGGTCGCGCGTGACGCGATGGGCGAGGACGACCTGATGATGCTGGCGCTCGAGGCTGGCGCCAAGGATGTCGAGACCGACGACGAAAGCTATACCGTGGTCACCGAATTCGCTGACCTGTGGACCGTGCGCGACAAACTCGAGGCGGCAGGCGTGGCGATCGCGGACAGCAAGCCCGCCAAGGTGGCCGCGACCACCGTCGAACTGGCTGGCAAAGAGGCGGAGTCGGCGCTGAACCTGGTCGAAGCGCTCGAAGACCTCGACGACGTCCAAAGTGTGTGGTCGAACTTTGACGTCGACGCCGAAACACTGGCTGCGCTTGACGCCGACTAAGCCAGCACGCAAAAGGGGACCCAAGCCATGCCTGACACCGCTCGCCCCGCCCTTGCCTGTGCTGCGGCCCTTGTGCTCGCTGCCACGGCGCTCAATACGGCTGGTTGCCGGGGATGCGGCAAGCCGGAAGCGCCGCCACCACCGGCTGCCGCTCCGCAAGCCACGCCGCCGCCGGCCACTGCAGCTGCCGCAGACGCCACCGCCGTCGCCGCCCCAGAAGTGGTCAGCCCGTCCACAGCGCCATGGAGCGCGCTGGACGTCTACCCCGGTCCGCGCAGCGAAGCGCTGGACGGCTGGCGCGTGACCAGCGGCTTTGCCAACGTCAAAGACGAACAGCTGCCGGAGCCCAAAGCGCTGGACGATACCCGCGTCTATGTGACGGCGCTCGACCCCGAAGGCCACCCGATCGGCAACCTGGAGAAGCTGGAGCGGGCGGAGTTGCACTTGTTCATGGTTGCCAAGGACTTGCGCCACGCGGTGTACGGCAGCGGCAGTGGGCCGGTCCGAGAGGGCGCCGACGCGCGCTCAGTGGTTGTGCGGGCGCCCGAAGGCGGAGACCACGCCATGGTCGCGGTCTTCAAGCCGGCCGGCGGCGTGCCGCATGTGGTCAGCGCGCCTGTGACCATCAAGGGCGTGCTGCCTGAGGTGATGGGGCCGGGCGTCGCCAAGCTGACGCAGACCGCGAAGTCCGAAGCGGAGACAGTGGTGCTGTCGAGCGCCCCACAGACGCCGCTCGCCGGCCAACCGGTCCACCTCACCGCGCAGGATTTGGACGCCAAGGGCGGCACCCGTGGCGAAGTGCGGCTGCCTTTCGTGGTCATCCTCAACGACGAGTTGGGCTGGGGCGATGTGGTCGAGTGGGACAGCAGCGGCAAGGCCACCTGGACGCCGCGGTGTCCCGGCGACTTTCTGGTGCTGGCGCCACCGACGCGCGGGAGCAAGGCGCTGGCCTTCAAGCTGCACGTCGAGGCGCCCGCCAAACCGTAGCACCCGTGAACGTCGAGTGGGTTTCCACGTGCGCCGGGTGCCCTTTCGGTGGGTCGCCAGGTTTGGTCTTTTCAAGCCGACTCGCCCCACCGCAAACCAGCGAGCCGGCCGAACCCGTCTGCCACGAACGCCTGGTGGCCGCGAGCTCATTGCGTCATGAACTTACTAGATGATCTCCGCTGGCGCGGCCTGGTGTTCCAGGCGACCGACGAATCCGCGCTGCGCGAGGCCTTTGCGCGCGGCACATCGGCCTACATTGGCTTTGACCCGACCGGCAAAAGCCTGCACGTGGGTTCACTGTTGCAGATGGTCAACCTGCTGCGTCTGGCGCGGGGCGGCCAACGGGCGATTGCCATCGTCGGCGGCGGCACTGGGCTCATTGGCGACCCGTCGGGCAAGACCGCGGAACGCAAGCTGATGACCGCCGCGGACGTCGCGGCCAATGTGGAGCTGCTGCGCGGCCAACTGGGTGATTTCTTTGCGCGCGCGGGCGCCCACGTCGACATCATCGACAACAGCCAATGGCTTGGCGGCCTGGAACTGGTGCCATTCCTGCGCGATATCGGCAAGCACTTCTCGGTCAACGCGATGGTGCAGCGCGACTCGGTGCGCACGCGGCTCGCCGAACGCGATCAAGGCATCAGCTACACCGAGTTCAGCTACATGCTGCTCCAAGCCTATGACTTTTTGGAGTTGTACCGCCGCCACGGTTGCGAGGGGCAAGTCGGCGGCAGCGACCAGTGGGGCAACATCGTCTCGGGCCTGGACCTCATCGATCGGCTGGCGCGCCCGCAAGGCGACAGCCAAGGTCCGCGGCAGCCGTGGGGCCTGACCGTGCCGCTGCTGACCACCAAGGCCGGCCACAAGTTTGGCAAGACCGAAAGCGGCACCATCTGGCTCGACGCCGATCTGACCTCGCCTTACCAGCTGTACCAGTTCTGGATCAACACCGACGACGCGGAGGTCGACCGCTACTTGCGGTTTTTCACCTTCCTGCCGCACAACGAGATCACGGGCCTGATGGCCAGCCACGCCCAGGCGCCCCACCTGCGTTTGGCGCAGAAGGCGTTGGCGACGGAGGTGTTGGCGCTCATCCATCCCGACGCGCTGCCGGCCGTACAAGCGGCAACCGCGGTGCTGTTTGGCGGCAACCCGCTGGATGCTTCGACTGCGGCGTTGGAGGTCGTGCGCCGCGAAGTGCCGACGGTCGAAGTGGCGCGCACCGATCCGCTGCAGCAAGCCTTGGTTGGCGACGGCCGGCTTTTCGCGTCCAACGGCGAGGCAAGGCGGGCCATCCAGGCGGGCGCACTGTCGGTGTGCGGCGTCAAGATGAGCGACCTGAACGCGCCCCTTCCGCCAGACCTGTGGCTGCACGGTCGCTACGCGCTGCTGCGCCATGGCCGCAAGTCGTGGGCGCTGGCGCTGGCCCGCG
>CAXRHS010000371.1:0-5586 GCA_964230235.1 Myxococcota bacterium | reverse complement strand
TGTCGGCGTCGCGCAAATCCGGGTACATCGGCAGGCTCAGGGCCTGGCTGTAGTACTTTTCGGCGTGCGGAAACTGCGCCGGCTGCCACCCGGCCGCCGCATGGTACGGGTGGCGGTAGACGGGAATGTAGTGGACCTGGGTGCCAATCCCGCGCGCGCGCAGCCGGTCCATCACCGTCGCGCGCGAGACGCCAGCCGCGTCGAAATCGATGCGGACCACGTACAAGTGGTAGCTGCTGGTGCCCGTGGCCAGTCGCCCAAGCGGCGTCACCCACGGCGATCCGGCCAACAACTGGTCGTAGCGCGCCGCAATCGCGCGCCGCCGCGCAACGAAGCTGTCCAGGCGCCCCAGTTGCGACCGGCCGAGCGCCGCCTGCAAATCGGTGAGGCGAAAATTGTGCCCGAGGTCCTGCATCTCGTGGTACCACGGCCCAGGCGACGGCGTGCGGAACCGCGCGGGATCGCGTTCAATGCCATGGTTGCGAAAGCGCCGCAGGCGGTCCGCGAGCACCGGATCGTTGGTGGTCACCGCACCGCCTTCGCCGGTGGTGATGTGCTTGACCGGGTGGAACGACAACATCGCCATGTCGGCGTACACGCAGGCACCGGCCGGATGGCCACCCGCGGTGGCGCCCAGCGAATGGGCGGCGTCTTCGATGACGCACAGGCCGTGTCGCTTGGCCATCGCGTGGATGGCTTGCAAGGCTGCGGGCTGGCCCGTGAAGTCCACTGGCACCACGGCGCGCGTGCGCGGCGTGATGGCGGCCTCCAAGGCCTGCGGATCCAGACTCGCAGCCACCGGGTCGACGTCGACGAACACCGGGCGCGCTCCGACATAGGCCGCGCAGTTGGCTGAAGCGGCGAACGTGATGGCAGTGGTGATGACCTCGTCGCCGGCGCCCAGACCCGCCGCCCAAGCCGCCCCGTACAGCGCCGCCGTGCCATGGCTGTAGGCGACGGCGTAGCGGGCACCGGTGACCGCGCACAGCGCCGCCTCGAACCGCTCGACCTCTGGGCCTTGGGTCAAGAAATCGCTGCGCAGCACCGCGACCACGGCGGCGATGTCGGCCTCGTCGATCGACTGGCGGCCATAGGGCAGAAACGGAACGGGTTGGGTCATGGAGGGTCCGGCGGGTCGTCCCTGTGGGGGCGTTTAGCCTTGTCTAGCGTTGGGGCCAAGTCAAGCGAACGCCGCCCGAATTTGGCGCGCAACCACTGGCGCTCGGCCGCACCGAAAAAGCCGGTCAGCCACAGTACCGCGGGGACCGCCACAAGAACCGCCGCGTTGGCCGCGAGTTCCTGGCGCGGCGTGAGCCAGCGGCCGCTTGCCACGGCCACGGCGCACGCGCCCGCCAGCACCAGGCCCAGGTGGCCCAAGCGCTGAAGCGGCCACGGGATATCGACCACCGACCGCACCGTCGCCGTCACCAGGACTGCCCGCACAACCTAGCTTGCGGTCCTCGCCCACGCGGCGCCCGCCAGCCCGAACCGCGGAATCCACGCATAGCACAGCGCCACGTTGACCGCGCCCGCGGCGAGCGTCAGCAGCGGCAGCACCTGCGTGCGCTTGGCGTAGAAAAGGCCATTGACACTGACCAGATAGACCGCGTGGGCCACCGCGCCCAGCGCCAGCGGTTGCAGCAGGTCCGCGGCGCCCGCCACCGAGTCGGCATACAGCAACCGCACCACCGCCGGGCCGAGCGCAAACAGCGCGGTCGCGCACACGGCCGACGTGCCGACCAGTGTGGTCACGGCGCGCGCCACGAACGGCCGTTGTTGCGGATCGGGCTGGGCGCGCATGAACTGTGGCACATAGGCGCCGTTCAGCGACAAATTGACCGTTATCAGCGCGGCGACCGACGCCTTGTAGGCCACCGAGTACAAGCCCACGCCGTCGCGACCGACCAGTTGTTCGATGACCAGGCGGTCGGCGGCGTTGAGCACCCAGTGGCTGGTCAGGTGCACCACCATCGGCAGGCCGAACGCCAGCGCAGGTCGCAGCTCGTCCAGGTGCCAGGCGGGCCGAAACTCGCGGAACCCAAGCCGCAGCAGCGGCACCAGCATCAGCGCCGGGACCAGCGCCTCGCTCGCCAGCACTGCCACCGGCCCGAGATCGGTCCACAGCAAAAGGGCCGCCAGCGTGGCCGCGCCTGCCAGCTGGCTGCCCACCCGCAACGCGACCAGGCGCTTGACGTCCTCGCGCGCTGCCCACAGCGACCGCGGCACGGCGCCGAGCGCGCCCAATGCGAGCGCCGCGGCGACCCAGCGGCCGTAGGGAACGTAGTCCACGTCGCCGAGCCAGCGGCGGTAGACCCACGGGCCCAGCAACTCTTGCGCGAGGCAGCAGGCCGCGACCCAGGCCAGCACAAAGGTCATGCAGGTGCCGACCGCGCGCCGCCGCCGATCCGCGTCGCGCTCGTGTTCAAACCACAGTCGGTTGGCGGCGCTGTCCAGTCCCGCGGTGTACAGCGCGCTCAGCATGCCGACCACGCTGGCGCACAAGCCCAGCAGGCCGAATTGCGCCGCAGTCAGCCGGTACGACAAGATGGGGTCGAGCGCGATGCCGACCACGCCCACCACCACCGAGCCAATGCCGTACCAGCTGGCATTGCCGACCAGCCGCCGCAGACTTGACGCCGGCGGATCGTCGGCGGGTGCGCCGGCCAAATTGTCCGGTTTGGCCATGGGGCGCCGTTCTTCCGCGATCAGTCTGGCAGCAGGCCAAGGCCGCGCAAGACCTCGCGCAACGCCTCAGGGCCCAGGCGATCTGGCGCATTGGCGCTGGTGTAGGCAAAGTCGGCCGCCACACGGCCGCCAACGGTGCGCTCGCCGCCCCACCACGGAAAATTCGGCTCAATCACGTAGTAGCGCCCACAATCGACCACCTGTGGGGCTTCGTCGGCGGTAATCAGCGATTCGTGGGTCTTTTCGCCCGGGCGGGTGCCGATGACCCGATGGCTGCACTGCGGGCCGATCGCCGTCGCGAGGTCGGCCATGGTCGCTGCCGCGATCTTGGGGATGAAGACCTCGCCGCCCTTGCCCTGGGCCGCCGCCAGCAGCACCAGGTCGAGCGCCTGCGGCATCGAAATCCAAAACCGCGTCATGGCCGGATCGGTCAGCGTCAACTCGCCGCTTGCGCGCTGGCGAACAAACAGCGGCACCACCGAGCCGGCCGATCCGACGACGTTGCCGTAGCGCACCACGCAAAACCGGGTGCCGCCGGCCCCGCTATAGCTGTTGGCGGCGATGAACAGCTTTTCCATGCACAGCTTGGTGGCACCATACAGGTTGACCGGGCTCGCGGCTTTGTCGGTGCTGAGCGCGATGACCCGACCAACTTTGCGCTCCAGCGCGGCGTCAATGACGTGCACCGCGCCGTCGATGTTGGTGCGGATGGCTTCGAGCGGGTTGTACTCCGCCAGCGGCACGTGCTTCATCGCCGCCGCGTGGAACACCACGTCGACACCGTCAAACGCCCGCTGCAGGCGCTGCCGGTCGCGGATGTCGCCGACAAAGAAGCGCATGCGCGGATCGGCATGGGTTTGCTGCATGACGAAGTGTTTCTGTTCGTCGCGCGAAAACACGATGACCTTGCGGGGCCGATAGCGGGCGAGCAGGCGCTCGGCCATCGCCTTGCCAAACGACCCGGTACCGCCGGTGATCAGAACGACCTTGCCGTCCAGTTGCGGATCGCCGCCGCCAAAAGTCAGCGCTTGGGTCGCCGTGGTGTCCGTCATGCCCGTTCCCTGTTGTTGAGTCCGCGTGGAATCTGGGGGCCGCGCCAGCGAATCCACATCCGCCGCCAGCCGTGGTGGGTGCGCACCTGGAACTGCTGCACCGCCGCCCGCAACTGCGCTCGTTGCTCGTCGCTCCACAGCAGCAGGCTGCGCAGTTCGTCCGGGCTCTTGCGCAACGGCAGGCCCAGCTCGCTGGCGCCCAATTCGCGCTGGGTGTCGCCAGCGAACCGCTCCCACGCCAACTGCGCAAAGACGCGGCGCTGCCAAGCGTCCCACAAATGGCCGCCGTGGTCGAGGATCGGCTCGACGCCCACTGGCGATCCGTACAAAAAGGGCCGGCATCCCAGGTACATCGCCACAAACAGCCCGGTCTGGACGCGGTTTGAGGTCACGTGGGCATGGCGGGCGCACAGCGTGCGCAGGTCAAACAAGAAGCGCGGGTTGTTGTCGCGGTGGCCGACGCACACCACCCGCATGCCGCGGTCTTCAAAAGCCTTGCGGTTCTCGGCGAACTGGTGGTCAAACCAGTACAAACACACGGTAATGGTCGAGAACTGGTCGGCGATTGCCGCGAGCTCTTGCGCGTAGCCGGCCAGCTCTTGCTGGACCTTGGCGCGCTCCCACCCGTGCACGGGAATGGCCAGCAATGAGCCGGGTTCCTGGGGCGGCAGCGCAGGATCTTCAGGCAGGTACAGAAGCGGTGCACCGATGCCCACCACGTGATGCAAGTCGGCGCGGCGGGCATGGGCCACATTGCGCTCGTTCCAGGCCAGAAACGGCGCCGGCATGGGCAACTGCACGTCGGCAAGCGCCGCACCCAGGTCGTGGTTCCAGCCGTGCTGCAGCAGCGCCGGCAAAGGCGTGCCGAGGGCCACCCCGCAGTAGTTGTTCAGCAGTTCGCGGTGGCCATAGTGGCCGTTGGCGCCGTGCATGGCGGTCGAGGTCCCAAGGGGAGGGCCGTGGCGGCGATTGCGCCCTCCTGGCGGCCAGGATCGCGGATGCCGCGGGGCCGGCAGTGTAGCCCGCCAAAGTCCAGGTTGGCCACCGCGGGGCGGCGGCGGCTATCCCGCCGCGACGTCCTCAACCTGCACGGCTAGCGACCCGTCCGCGAGCAAGACTTCCAAGCGATCGGCCACCTGCACGCCGGCCACTGAGCCCAAGGCTGTGCCATCGGGCCTGCGCACAATGCCATAGCCGCGCCCCAACGCCGCGCGCGGGCTCAACGCCCGCAACACGCCGGTCAACTGGTCCAGCTTCTGGCGGCGGCGCTCCAGCGCTCGCGGCAGGGTCTGGCCGAGCCGTTGGCGCAATAGGGCCAGCTTCTGGCGTTGATCAGCGAGCTTGCGCACCGGGTCGGCCGCGCGCAGGGGCCGGGCCAGCCCCTCGTGCGCGCGGCGTTGTCGCTCAACCTGGCGCTGGGTAGCGCGCAGCAGCCGGGCGCGCAGTTCGTCCAAGCGCAGCTGGCGTTCGCCTGTCAAGGCGCCGCCGTCGCCCAGCCGCGCCTTGAGCTGGCCCAGGTGCCGGCGGTCGGCTGCCAACTGGCGCTTGATCGCCTGGGCCATGCGCGCCCGCTGGTCCGCAACCAGGGCGTCCAGATCCGCAAACCGCGGCACCGCGCGCTCGGCGGCTGCGGTCGGCGTCGGTGCGCGCCAGTCGGCCGCGAGGTCGCTCAGCAAAGTATCGGTCTCGTGGCCGACCGCGCTGACAATCGGCGTGCGGCACGCCGCAAACGCGCGCACCACCCGCTCTTCGTTGAAGGCCCACAGGTCCTCCAGACTGCCACCGCCGCGACCGCACAAGATGACGTCGGCCCAGCCAAAGGCGTCGATGCGCTCGATGCCTTGCGCGA
>CAXRHS010000370.1:0-4870 GCA_964230235.1 Myxococcota bacterium | reverse complement strand
ATTGCTGGCTTGGTTGGTCGCAAGCTCGCGACTTTGCAAGTCGACTCGCCGCTCCGCTCCGCGCTCATGTTGACTGACTTGTTCTTTTACAGGTCCTAAGAAGTTTCTTTGGCTGCAACTGGTTTTGAGGTTGCCCGAACGAATGGCAGACCGGCTGGCGCGGTCGGACCAACCGCACAGTTGTGCGCTTGCCATCCGCCCGGCCACCAAATGGGCGGTTCTTACGCAGAAGCGCGCGCAGGCAGCGCCGCCGGCGTCATCGTCGGCGAGGCCGGCAGGCTGTCCAAGTGGCTGACGTCGTTCAACTGCACCAACCGGAACCCGCCCTTGGCCATCTGCACCGTTGTCAGGCTGGCGACATCGATGGCAAAGGTGCGAAACAGATGCGGTTTGAGCAGGAAGATGCGCGCCAGCATGGCCTGGATCGCGAACATGTGGCACACGACCAGCGCGTGACCGGCGGGGTGGCGGTCGTAGAGTTCTTCCAGCACCTTCCAGCCGCGCGCTCCGCATTCGGCGATGGTCTCGCCGCCGGGAAAGCGGGTGGTGCCAGGGCGCTTGCCCCACCGTTGCCGAAAGGTCTTGGGGCCCTCTGGCAGATCGCCAAACGACAGGCCTTCGAGCTTGCCAAGGTTGACTTCGAGCAGGCGCGCGTCGAACAACGGCTCCAGGCCGGTGCGCGCGCCGATGGCGCGGGCGGTTTCGGCGCAGCGCTGCAGCGGGCTGGACCACAAGGCGTCGAACGGGCGGCCCGCCAGGCGATCGGCCACGGCCTCGGCCTGCTTCTTGCCCAGCTCGGACAGCGGCACGTCGGTGCGGCCGACCAGCCGCGGGGTGCCGGTGTACTGGTTGGCGCCGTGGCGGACGAAAGTCACTTTCAACGCTGGCCTGCGGTTCCGCGTGCAATGCGGCCACCGCAGCCTACCACCACTGGCATCGCCGGCCAGTTTTGCGGGCGCCTGGTCGCGCTTTCTTGGCACTGGCGGTGGCCTGCCGTAGCATCGCCACAAGGCGGCGTCTGCCCGCCCGACTCCAGCGACCCCGCGGATGATGCAACGCTCGCAAAATCCGGCACTTGTGTGGACCATCGCGATCACCGTCGCCTGCGGCGTGGTGCGACCAGACACGCTTTTCGCGGCGCCGCCCGGCCCGACGACCCCGCCATCGCCGAGCCCGACCGAGCCAGACAAGGTGGCGGCGCCCGAAGATGACGCCGGCGCGCAGTGGGAAACCGCGGTCAACTACTTCAAATACCACGAGTTTGATAAGGCCATCGAGCGCCTGTCGGCGTTGCTGTACCCGACCAGCAAGCTCGACCCGCGCCGCGAACTCAAAGCGCGCGAGTACCTTGGCGCGGCCTACTGGTGGCAGGGCAAGCGCGAAGCGGCCGCAGACGAGTTCACCGCGCTTTTGGTGCGCGCGCCGGGGTCAAAGCTGGAGCCTGCCCAGTATCCACCCAAGATGATTGAGGAGTTTGAGGTGCGCCGCAAGCGCCTCATCGACACCGGCGTCATCAAAGGCCAGGCGCCGCAGGTCGATGTAGAGGGGCCCGACCTGCGCAAGTCGGCCGCGCCGCCGCTCTACCTCAACCTGTTTCCATTCGGCGTCGGCCAGTTCTCGAACCGGCAACCGCTCAAAGGCTGGATCTTCCTGGGTGGCGAGGCGCTGCTGGGCGGGTTGTCGGCGGCGCTGTACGTGCGCAACCGCGACGCCGGTCGGGTCGGCGCGCGGCCGTGGCAAGACGACGCCTGGCAGATTTCGGCCGGCGCCGCCTTCTGGTTGCTCGCCGGCTACGGCGTTTGGGACGCGTGGAACACCCATCGCTCGACCTGGCCGCCGCGGCCCGTCGATTGACCCTACGAAAATCGCAAGCGATTTTGAGTGTCGATTGCGCTTTGGGTGGGCGCGGGCGATGCTCGCCGCCTGCCCGCGAGGCCCGCTATGCAACCCTTGGTGTTCTTTGAACTCGGCCCCGGTGACACCATCAAGGCGACGCATCCGGTCGACAAGGGCGTATTCTCGATTGGCTCGAACGCGGACTGCGACGTGCGCCTGCGCGGCCGCGGCATCATGGATGTCCACGCCCACGTACAGGTGCAGAGCAAAGGGGCGCTGATCGAGGCGGTCGGCGACAAGTTCGTGGTCAACGGTCGCCGCACCGACCGCCACCAGCTGCAGCAGGGCGACATCTTGGACTTTGGCACCGTGCGCTTGCGCTTTCAGTCGGCGCAGCGCACCCGCGACTCAGGGGTGCGGTCGGGCAGCGTGGGCGGCGCGGGGTTGCTCAGCAGCCTGGCGCGGTTTTCCGAGGCGCTGGCCGCGACCTACGAGATCGACCGCCTGCTCGAAACCATGCTCGACACCATCATTGACGTCACCCAGGCCGCCCGCGGCGTGGTGTTGCTGCTCAAAGACGGCAAGGTTCAGCCCAAGGCTGCCCGCACAGCCGGCGGCAAGACGGCAGCGCTGACGGGGCTCGCGCTGTCCGATTCCATCGTCGAGCGGGTGCTGCAGACCAGGCAGTCGATCATCGTGTCCGATGCGCTCAACGACCGCGAATTCAAGGCCGCGCAGTCGGTGATGGATTTTCGCATCTGTTCGGTGCTGTGCACGCCGTTGCAGACCAAAGGCGAGTTGCTCGGGGTCATCTACCTGGGCAACGAAAACGTCGTCAACCTGTTTAGCGAAGAGTCGCGCGAAGTGGCGACGGTGTTCGCGGCGCAGGCGGCGATGGCGGTCAAGAACGCGCTGGTCGTCAACGACTTGCAGCTGACCAACCAGCACCTGACCGCACAAATCGAGCGCATGAACTTTGGCTCGCTGGTCGGCGCCTCGGATTCGATGCGCGAGCTTTTCCGGCGGGTGGACAAAGTCGCTGCCACCGACATCAACGTGCTGATTACCGGTGAGACCGGCACCGGCAAGGAACTGGTGGCCAACGAACTGCACCGGCGCTCGCACCGGTCGCGCGGCCCGTTCGTCGCCATCAATTGCGGCGCCATTCCAGAGAACTTGCTGGAGTCCGAGCTTTTTGGCCATGTGCGCGGCGCCTTCACGGGGGCCGTCGCCACCCGCGAGGGCAAGTTTGCGGCGGCCGACGGCGGCACGCTTTTTCTGGACGAAGTCGGTGAAATGCCGATTGCCCTGCAGGTCAAGCTTTTGCGTGTGTTGGAAGACCGCCGCGTCACGCGGGTTGGCGAACACCAGCCGCGCGACATCGACATCCGAGTGGTCGCCGCCACCAATCGCAACCTGGGCCAAGAGGTCAAGGCCGGCAAGTTCCGCGAGGACCTGTTCTACCGGCTCAACGTGGTCCGGCTGGAACTGCCCGCGCTGCGCGAGCGCGGCGAAGACGTCGGCGTGCTCGCCAAGTACTTCCTGCGCCGCTACGGCGAGGAAATGCACGTCAAAGCCCGCGGTTTCGCCGATGACGCCCTGCGGGCAATGCAGCTGCACCAGTGGCCGGGCAACATCCGCGAACTGGAGAACCGCATCAAGAAGGCGCTGGTCTTTTGCGACGGCGGCCAGATTACCGCCGAAGACCTGGAACTTGGGGCGCTGCAGACGGGCAAGATCGAGCCGCTGGTCGAAGCCAAAGAGACCTTTGCCGCCAGCTACGTGCGCAAAGTGCTCGCCATCAATGGCGACAACCGCGCGCAGACCGCCAAGGACCTGGGCGTCGATGTGCGCACCATCTACCGCTACCTGCAGCGCGAGCGCGAAGACGGCGACCTGGACTGAGACGCGCTGGCCGTTGCCAAAGCCGTCGCCTTGCCCGATCCTGCCGCGCCCGCGCCGCCGGTTGGCGCATTCGGTCATTCATGGTCAGCCAGATTTTCGATCCCGGCCGCTGGCAAGCGGTGCCCGGGTTTGCCTTCACCGACATCACCTACCACCGCTGCACCGACAGCGGGCCCGCTGGCAAGACTTTGCGGGTGGCGTTCCATCGGCCCGAATGCCGAAACGCCTTTCGGCCGCATACCGTTGACGAGCTGTACACCGCGCTCGACCACGCCCGCCAATCGGCCGATGTCGGTTGCGTACTGCTGACCGGCAACGGCCCTTCGCCCAAGGACAGTGGCTGGGCCTTCTGCGCCGGCGGCGACCAGCGGGTGCGCGGCAAGGACGGCTACCAGTACGGCGCCGACAGCGACGACCCGGTGCAGCGCGCCAAACTGGGCCGACTGCACATCCTCGAAGTGCAGCGGCTGATTCGGTTCATGCCTAAAGTAGTCATCGCGGTCGTGCCCGGCTGGGCGGTCGGCGGCGGCCACAGCCTGCACGTGGTGTGCGACCTGACGATTGCTTCGGCCGAGCACGCCCGCTTCAAGCAGACCGATCCCGACGTGGCCAGTTTCGACAGCGGCTACGGGTCGGCGTACCTGGCGCGGTTGTGCGGGCAGAAGCGGGCGCGGGAGGTGTTCTTCCTGGGCCTGGACTACACCGCGCAGCAGGCGTGCGAGATGGGCATGTGCAATGCCGCGGTGCCGCACCCTGAACTGGAGAATGTCGCCTTGGACTGGGCCGCGCGCATCAACAGCAAAAGCCCGACGGCGATGCGGATGCTCAAGTTTGGCATGAATCTGGTCGACGACGGTCTGGTCGGGCAGCAGATTTTTGCGGGCGAGGCCACGCGGCTGGGGTACATGACCGATGAGGCGCGCGAGGGCCGGGATGCGTTCGTGCACAAGCGGGCGCCGGATTTTGGGGAGTTTCCTTGGTTTTTTTAGGGGTTGGGTGGCGCATTGACAGGCCGCGCGGCGCGGGCCTAAATTGCGGCGCGCGCGCTGCCTGGGTGACTGGGCGGCTGTCGCGGGCGTAGCTCAATGGTAGAGCGTCAGCTTCCCAAGCTGAATGTTGCGGGTTCGAG
>CAXRHS010000369.1:0-2614 GCA_964230235.1 Myxococcota bacterium | reverse complement strand
GGATGGGCGGGGGCCGCCACCAGCCCGGCGCGCCAGATCCCCCACAGCACGGCCGCGAGTTCGGGGCCGTTGTCACACCACAGGGCAAGCACGGCACCGTGTGCCAGTCCGGCGCGCCCGAGACCGCGCGCACTGCGGCTCGCGTGGCGGTCCAGTTGCAGCCACGACCAACCGCGCCACCGTCCGCCGGCAAACCAGCTCACGGCCCTGCCCCGCGGCATGCGTCCGGCCGCCTGCGCCAGCAGATCGCGCCAGGGCGGCGGTGCCGGCGGCGATGTCACGTCCACGACGGCGCGCATCCACCGGCCGCTGCGCACCGAGAGGTCCGGTGGCCGCCAGCGCGCAGGGAGGTCCAGCTGGGTCGCGAGGCCACTTGGCAGCAACACGCCGGGCGCGACCGCCGCCAGCGCGGCCAATTGCCGCAGCCCGAGCGGCGCATCGAAGCACGAGGAAACCGCGATGGGCACCCGAGCGGCGTGCAGGTTGGCCGCCAGTTCAAGAAACCCCGCAACGGACCCGCAAAGCGCCGGCTTGACCACCGCGAGGCTCAGGCACCCTTGGCGAGCCAGCTGCCGCAGCGTGGCGGCATCGCAATCCAGCAAGTCGAGCGCGAGCGGCAACGGCGGCGCGTCGGGCCACTCAGCCCAGCCGGCCGGATCCTCCACCGCGTCGGCACCCGCGTCTCGCAGCAAGGCCAGGCGCTGACGCAACGCGCCGGGCGGCAGGTGCGCCCATGCACCATTGGCATCCAGTCGCACGGACACCGGTCCGCAGCGGGCCCGCAAGCGCGCGATGGCGTCTGCGAGCAGCGCAAGATCCAGTTCCGCGCCGACCTTGACCTTGACCGCAGCCGCCCGCGTCGCGCGAACCCGCCGCGCCAGCGTGCCATCCAAAAGCGCGCCCAGGTCGGCGGTCAGCGCCAACTGCACGTCGTCGCGGACCGACAAGCCGAACTGCTGGGCCAGCCAGGACGCCAGTCCCACGCCCTGCCGCTCTGACTGCCACACACACTGGGCGAGGTCGCGCGCAAAGGCGTCGATGGTCGGCTGCCAGGCTGGCCAGGCCGCCAGCCGCGGAGCGCACGCCCAGGCGGTGTGCCCGTCGCGCGCAAAGCCCACCGCGGTCCCGACCAGCGCAGCAGTGGTCCCGCGCGCACCTGCTACGCCGCGCCGCAGCGGCAAGTGGTAGGGCCGAAGCAGCCAGTCGCCGGTCAAACCGCGCGCTCGCTTACAGGCCGCCGTCGATGGCCAGCCCAAGCGCCAGCATGCAGCCAAGGGCAAGGTGCAGCTTGGCGGTGCCGGCCAGGGCGTAGTTCAGTTCATCGGGGTCTTCGCGGGTCGACACCGCATGGGCCCACCGCGCCACCAGCGGCGCGCAAGCAAGCGGCATCGCCAGCCACCAGCGCCCCTCCAGTGCCGCCCAAACGGGGGCGGTGAACAGGGCCACCGCCATCAAGGCGATGTACTCGGCGCGCGCAAAGCCAGGTCCAAACCGAACCGCGAGCGTGCGTTTGCCTGCCAGGACATCGGTCGGCGCGTCGCGCAGGTTGTTGACGACAAGGATCGCCGTACACGACGCGCCAATCGGCACCGCCCACCACCAGGCTTCGGCTGGCACATGACCCAATTGCACAAAGGCCGTGCCCGCGGTGGCAACCAGGCCGAAGAACACAAACACGAAAACGTCGCCAAGGCCCAAGTAGCCCAGCGGCCAGGGTCCACCGGTGTACAGAATTCCAGCGGCGATGGAGGCGACGCCGACCGCCACCAGCGGCCAGCCGTGCAGCGCGACCAGGTACGCACCACAGGCGACCGCGAGGGCGAACATCAGGACCATTGCGAACTTGACCTGGGCGGGAGCAACCAGCCCCGCCTGGGTCACACGCAACGGCCCGCGCCGGTCGGCAGTATCTGCCCCCTTCTCAAAGTCAAAGACGTCGTTGGCAAAGTTGGTGCCAACCTGGATAAAGAACGCCCCACCCAGCGCTGCGAGCCACGCCTTGAGGTCAAAACCACCTGCGCGCGCCGCAACCACGCCGCCGACCAGCAGCGGCGCCAGCACGGCCGTCAATGTCGCCGGGCGCGCCGCCAGCAGCCACACCCGCCACGACACCGGTGGCGCGGCGAACTCCGGCGGTTCGTCGTCCACCACGGGCGGCACAGGCGCGACCGGCGCCGGCTTGAGCCTAACCGCCCGCCGCACGTGTCGATACTCCCGCGCCCCACCAGCTGACGCCGTTTGGCACCATCAAACCCGGGATCGCGGACGCCTTGCCGGTCTTGACGTCGATGGCATACACACCGCCGGCAGCCGCGAACCCGTACAAGACGCCGCCGGTCCACGCGATGCCCCACAGGTCGCCAACTCCGCAGTCGCCGATGGTCTTGATGATTTGGCCGGTCGCCGGGTTGACTTCGACCAGCGTGACGCCGCCCAACAACCCTTGCTTGACGGTCGCATAAGTGCCGACTTTTTCGACCGAGAACGCGTCGCCCGAGGACGAAAAGCCGCCGTAGGCGCCCAGCTTGGTCACCTTGGCGGTGCCGCCAGCGACCTCGATGAGGTTCCAATCGCCACTGTTGGCGATGCCGATGAGCGCGGCTTTGCCCGGCAC
>CAXRHS010000368.1:0-3396 GCA_964230235.1 Myxococcota bacterium | reverse complement strand
GGTGTTGCCGCTGGTGCCGCGGGTCAAGATCCGGGCGCTGCCGTCGCTGCGGGTGGCGGCCGGGTGGGTGACGGGCGGGCAGAGTGCAGAGGTTTTGGAGGAATTCGAGGAGATCGAGTTGCCTGGGCCGATTGCAGAGGGGTGCCTGGCGGTGCGGGTCAGCGGGGAGTCGATGGCTGGGTGGCGCAGTGAGATTGCCGATGGGGATTGGTTGCTGATCCGGCCGTTGAGTGGGGTTGGGTTTGCGGCTGTTGAGGGGCAGGTTGTGGTGGTGGGGCGGGGGGATGCCGAGGACCGCAGCTACCACTGCAAGCGGGTGATCCAGGACAGGGACGGCGCTTGGGGGTTGCGGTCGGATGCGCCCGACGTGCTGGCGGTGGCGGTTCAAGAGGGCGATGAGGTTGTGGCGGTGGTGGTGCGGGTGGTGGGGGGCGGGCATTCGCTAGAAGCCTAAGAAACGACTGCTTGAAATTGCATGGGTTGCGGGTCTAGGTGGCGTGATCGCGGTGGAGACGTTTTTCGGCCATTCCGTCGGCCGCGTTCATTACGTCTGCCGCCGGCAGGCCGCAGTAACACTCTAGTCCGTTTGCCGAGCGAGCAGTCACGTCGTCGCTCCGGCTGTAGTCAACTCCTTGAAACCACATGCCAACAAGTAGACCATGGTTTCGTCGAAATCGGCAACCGGTGGCACGAACACCACTGCCCCGTCGCGGCCGCGCGTCAGCAGCACACGGTAGCAGTTCATGCGCAACTGGTCCGCGTCGCGGACTGTGCTGCGCTTGGAGTAGGCCCTTCCGCCACTGGTATCCCATTTGGCGCCGCGCTTCACGAAGTCAATGCCCCAGCAGACCAGTGCATTGTCCAGTTCAAGACCCTGCGCGTCGAACTCCGTGGCTGCGACTTCAAGATGAGTGCCTGAGCCGGCGCGACCGGGTCCTTCGCAAAACCACGGGCCGACGTCCAGCGACTTCGGCCACGCAGTGCGGACTACGCCGAACATGCCAAGGATCTTGTCGCGTGACGACGCCAGCAGGCCATAACGGGAATCTGGTGACTCACGGTAGCGTTCGCGCAAGTAGCTGCGCCCTTGCTCCAAGTCACGGGTGACATACAAACGAAAGCCGTGGCTGTGCAGTCCCTTCGCGTAGCGATTCGCCGCCAATTCGCGGCCGTCAAGCAGCGCTTGCACCAAGGCGTGCACGTCTTTGGCGAGATGGAAGCGAATTTCGCGGTCGAGTGCGAGTGAGGGTTCCGCGTTATAGGGAACCGCGCTACCACCAAAGTAATATTGTAACGCCGGCGGGCCATGGACTTGCCATCTATTGGGCTCGCCGGCGCCGTCGACAGCGAGTTGCCACTGACCGAGACCCGCCTCTTCCCCGACATGGATCTCTTGGCCGGTGCCAACCAGGGCGACTACCACACACCACTGCGGAATGCGCTCCGCAAAGGTGACGAAAAGCTCAGGCTCGCTCCGCGGTTCAGCGACATGGCCCTTTTCAGCTACACGCTGCGCATCCCAGGCGCGCTGCGCCTCATCGAAAACCAAGACATGCTCGCGCGGCACCGGCCTTTGGGCGCCGGCGTGGCGCTTGACATAGTCCTTGACCCCGCGCACAAACATCTGGCCGGCTCCGCCTGACGCCCGCATCTGGTATTGCAGCACGGTAACAAGTGGGCCGTTGCCAGATAGGAAAACCGCGGGGGCAAGCGGTGTCCCGTCGGCACGAGCAACGGCAAGATCGTCCAACTCATTGGTGTGGACCAGGCGCAGTCCGACCAAGGTCTTGCCTGCACCGGGCACCCCAGTCACGAGTACCAGCCGTCGTGATTGGGTCGCTACGGCCTCGCGAATGATGTCTTGAATGCAGTTAACAGCTGGGTCGGTGTCCGCCGCAGCCTGCCAAATGCGTCGCAAAGTCTTTGATTGAAAAAGCTCTCGCGCAGCTTGCACCAGCGTCGGCAGCGGACGATATGCCTGTGGGTCGAGAAACTGGCCCGCCGCCAGTGGCTGGCTGCCGCTGCGACGGTCAAAACGAGCGACCAATTGGTCGACGAACTCCGGGCCACAGACATGAACTCCGCCGAACTCGCCGATGTAGCCGCGGGCACGCGATGGCACCAAGATGGCGTAGACTGGCCGATCTGCGCAATCGCGGTGGTAGCAAGCCAGGTCGCGGCGGTACCCAGCAGCCTGGTCAAGGTCCGCTGGTTCCGGCACTTCTTTGCCCTTGAGTTCGATGACGACGACGGCGCCACCAAGCAGCAACACTGCATCGGGCCGACGGCTGTCGCAGGGCAGTGTGTACTCGAGAATGGCCGTAAACGTGGCGGCGCCGTGGTCAGAAGCCATGACTTCGCGCACTTCGTTCTGCAGTGGCGGAATCGTGGCCCGCCACGCGTCGCGCTGGGACTGGTCCGCATACGGATACTGGCCCTCAAGGCGCTTTCGGATGGCGCCGCTCGGGGTCGATACGAAAACTGGGAAGGAGGATGACCAACCGTAGGTGGTTTCGTCGGACACGGTAGTTCCACTGGCCGGCGGCGTGCGACTGCCGCGTGCGTGGGTGCCAGGCTGGCACGGGGAATGACTTGCGTCAATTGCCGGCGGCGCGCGTCTCGGCCTCGCGCGCAGTCGCTGCCGGGCGCGCGTGAGAATGGCAGACGCGGAGCCGTCGGCAACTGCCGGGGAACGTGCAAAGGTTGGCAATCAGGCGTACCAGTTGCATTGGGGCGTTACGGCGCTGTCCCGGCGGCTGCTCTCGGTAGAGTCTCGTTGCCGCACCAGGCTACGCCGCAGTTCGCGATAACGGTAAGCAATGCCGGTACTGCGCGGCGCCGAGATTGACCAAACCCGTCTATGCGAAGCATGATTCGTGCGGCGAGTGCACAACCAACGCCACGGCGGCCACAGCATGACGACCCTGACCTACGCGAAGCACGAACGGCTGTCGTTGAAGGCTCACCCTGCCTACAATGAGAAATGGCTGCAGGACCGCATTGCGGAAGACCCGACAATCCTTGGACTCGGTGACGTCATGCTCCTTGAACGCGAACGCGTGCAGGAACGAGCCGGCCGGCTCGACTTGCTCCTGGCCGACCCGGAGCAGAACCGCCGGTACGAGGTCGAGTTGATGCTCGGGGCCACCGACGAATCCCACATTATCCGCACGATTGAGTACTGGGACATTGAGCGACGGCGCTATCCGGGCTACGAGCACTGTGCGGTGACCGTCGCCGAAGACATTACGAGCCGCTTTCTCAACGTGCTCTCGCTGCTCGCCGGAACGGTGCCCTTAGTCGCCATCCAAATCAACGCCCTGCAAGTTGGACAGTCGCTGGTACTCGACTTTGTCCGGGTTCTTGATCAGCGGCTACTTCGGCGTGACGACGTCG
>CAXRHS010000367.1:0-3202 GCA_964230235.1 Myxococcota bacterium | reverse complement strand
GTTTGCCAGCGGAGAATGCGCCTCCGTCCCGCGATTATGGACGCGAGACTCCACTACTGCAAGCATGATGGGGCGCGTGAGCAGGGCGATCGCAAAGTCCGGGGGCCAACCGCCTCCTGGCCCTCACCCCGCCGCTTCGCGGCACCCCTCTCCCGCAGAGCGGACGAGGCGTAGTGGCGTAATTACAAGGTACTAATGGCCTGTAAAAGAACAAGTCAATCGACACGTGCGCGGAGCGGAGCGGCGAGTCGACTTGCAAAGTCGCGAGCTTGCGACCCACCAAGCAAGCAGTGGGCCAACGTAGAAAATCGAGTAGATTTTTTACGGGCCCTAAACCTCTCCGGTTGCAAACGGGAAAGGGTCGGCCGCAGGCCGGGGTGAGGGCATCGAGGCCGCTGTTGGCGACTTTGCGACAGCCCTGCGTCACCCCCCCAGCAACGACGCCCGAAATTCCGCAATGGCCTTTGCTTGGTCCTTGCGCTCCGCGAGTCTGGCCACGGCCTCCAGATTCAGCCCTGGCAACAGCTGCGAATTCGCAATCTGCCGCCAGCCGTCGCCGTCGCGCTCGAACACCGCAAACTGGCCGTTGCACCAGTACCAGACTTCGCGGACGCCGAGGCTGGCGTAGATCGGCAGCTTGTCGATGGCGCGGTTGGACAGAACGACCTCGACAGCGAAATCTGGCGGCGATTGACCGTCGTCGTCGCCCAGAACGTAGCACTCGTCGGGCTCCAGGGCGCGCTCCGCCTCGCGGTTGGTCATGGTCATGGAGCCAAAACCGGACAATGCAATGCCCCGTGCGTCGCAGAATGCCTCAAGTACACGCCCAATCATGGTTTTGACAAGTTCATGCCGGCGCGACGGGCTCATGATTTCCAAGATTCCCTGGTTGAAGGCAAGACGAACGCCGGGTGAGTCGTTGCCTAGCCGAAGCCCCTCGTACGCGGACCACGGCATCCCGTACTGCACGATGATGTTGTCCATGTCGTCGACAAGCGCATTGCGCGGTGCCGGTCGCGGAGGTGCGCAGTTGGCGCTGCTCGGCTCTAGCGGTGAGGTTGTGGTTTGCATCGCGGGTTCCACGCGGCCGAGGCCGCCACAGGCAGTATGCGACTGTGGCGCGCGCCTGACAACGACGCAGCACAAGCTTTGCAGTAGACGTTAGGCCGGTTCCTGGCAAACCTGCACGGTCCCGGCAGGCAGACGAGGACGTCCGCGGTCCCAGGCCGGGCCCGGGCGCACTGTACCGCCGCCCCACTTGGTGTGCTGCGGCGCGGTGGCGTCGCGGCCAAAAGCGAAGCGATCTTGACACGCATACGGCTCCCGCGCACGCTGCCGCCGCGCCGCTTTGTGGGCGCACTGCCGTGCTGCCATGCCCCGCTCCGTCCCCGAAGACATCGACATCGCCCGCGCCGCCAAGCTGCGTCCGATTGGCGAGATTGCCGCGCGGCTCGGCGTGCCCGACGCGCACTTGTATCCATTCGGCCACCACAAGGCCAAGATCGAGTTCGAATTCCTCGACAGCCTCAAAGACCGACCCAACGGCAAGCTGGTGCTGGTGACAGCCATCTCGCCGACCACCGCCGGCGAAGGCAAGACCACGCTGTCCGTGGGCCTGACCGATGGCCTGAACCGCATCGGCAAGAAGGCTGCGGTGTGCTTGCGCGAGCCTTCGCTGGGGCCGTGCTTTGGGCTCAAGGGCGGTGCGGCGGGCGGCGGCTACAGTCAGGTGGTGCCCATGGAGGACATCAACCTGCACTTTACCGGCGATTTTCATGCGATTACCGCGGCCAACAACCTGCTGGCGGCGATGATCGACAACCACGTCTACTGGGGCAACGCGCTCAACATCGACCTGCGGCGGGTGACCTGGCGGCGGGCGATGGACATGAACGACCGCAGCCTGCGCAGCATGGTCAGTGGCCTCGGTGGCTCGGCCGATGGCAACCCGCGCGAAACTGGCTTCAACATCACGGTCGCTAGCGAAGTCATGGCGATCTTCTGCCTGGCCGAGAACCTTGCCGACCTGCAGACGCGGCTGGGCAACGTCCTGTTTGGGTACACCACCGACAAGAAGCCGCTGTTCGTGCGGCAGCTGGGCGCCGATGGTGCGATGACGGTCCTGCTCAAGGATGCGCTGATGCCCAACCTCGTGCAGACGCTGGAGGGCAATCCGGCGTTCGTGCACGGCGGGCCGTTTGCCAACATCGCCCACGGCTGCAATTCGGTGGTGGCGACCAAGACCGCGCTCAAGCTTGCCGATTACGTGGTCACCGAGGCCGGCTTTGGCGCCGATTTGGGGGCCGAGAAGTTCTTCAACATCAAGTGCCGCAAAAGCGGGCTCAAGCCGGCGGCGGCGGTGCTGTTGGCGACCGTGCGGGCGCTCAAGACCCACGGCAAGGTCGACAAGGCGACGCGCGACCAGGAGAACATCCCGGCTTTGCAGAAGGGCATGGCCAACCTGCGCCGCCACATCGCCAACCTCAAGCAGTTCGGCGTGCCGGCCATCGTGGCCATCAACCGCTTTGACACCGACACCGACGCGGAGATTGCCGAGATCGTGCGCGCCGCGGCGGAGATGGGCACCAAGGCGGTGCTGTGCACCCACTGGGCCGACGGCAGCCTGGGCAGCGAGCAACTGGCGCGCGAAGTGGCGCAACTGGTCGACAGCGACACCGCGCAGTTTGCGCCGCTGTACGACGACGATCTGCCGCTTTTCGACAAGGTCAAGCTCATCTGCACGCGGCTCTATGGCGCCGACGACGTGCTGGCCGACAAGAAGATCCGCGACGAGTTTGCCGCCTACCAGGCGCAGGGCTATGGCAACTACCCGATCTGTATGGCCAAGACCCCGTACAGCTTCTCCACCGACCCGAACCTGCTCGGCGCGCCGACCGGCCACGGCGTGCCGATCCGCGAAATCCGCCTGGCGACCGGCGCTGGTTTTCTAGTTGTCATTTGCGGCGAAATCATGACCATGCCGGGGCTGCCGCGCGAACCGGCGGCGACGCGGATTCGACTGAACGAGCAGGGCCTGATTGAGGGCCTGAGTTGACCTGAGGCGAGGGACGTGATGCGCAGGCTCCTCATTTCAAGCACTTGGCTGGCGCTGGCGCTGGCGGCGCTCGGCTGCGCGGTCAATCCGGTGCCAACGCCCGCAAGTGGCGGAGGCGGCAGTGCCAATGTTGGCGGTGGCGGCGCT
>CAXRHS010000366.1:0-4758 GCA_964230235.1 Myxococcota bacterium | reverse complement strand
AGTTGCTGGCGTTGCAAGGCTGTGCGGTCGTCGCCAGCGCCGACAAGCCCAAGTTCGCTTTCGTCCAAGCCACCGACCCCGAAGACTGGTACGTACCGGACCCGACCAAGGCCCTGGTGGCGGTGTTCGCGCAGTCGGGCGAAGCGGGCAAGCACAAGGCATGCGCGGCGTGGCTGCAGCTGGTGGCGCGGGTGCGGGTTTCTGGCAGCGGCGCATGGGGTGAATCGCAAGTTCTGTTGAGGGCTTACGACGACACGGCTGCACCGGTCGGCCCCAAGCCGTGAAGTCAAACCCTGAAGCGCTTGACAAGCCCCCGCAATCGGCGCAAAACGCGGAGCACGTGCTTGTTTCGCTGGGGCCGTCGCCATTTGACACCCCCGCGACCCAAGTGCTACCGTTGCCGGGTTCACCGTTGCAGGTGGAGGGTTTCATGATCGCTCAGTTGCTGCTGCACAGTTCTGGTTCGACCGTCCGCTGGCTGCGGATCGCCGCAGTCGCATGCGCGATGGTCGCGGCCGGCTGTGGCGACGATGGCGCCAGCGTGACGGCCGAACCGGCGGACACGGCCGCGAGCGCCGATGCAGCGGATGTGGGCGTATCGACCGACACCGGGCCGGTCGATACCGGCGCGACCGACGCGGTCGCGGATACCGCCGTCGAAGACGCCGATGCGGGCGCGACCGACGCTGCAGTCACCGAGACGGCCGATACCGCCGAAGTGACCAAGCCGGCATGCCCGGGCGGCCCCGGCTGCGACTGCGCCAACGATCAGGCCTGTGACGGCGGCAAGTGCCTCGACACCGCGGCCGGAAAGAAGTGCGCCAAGACCTGTTCCGCCGTTGGCGACTGCAGCAAGGGCGAGGCCTGCAAGCTGATTGGCGCGGGCGACACCCAGTCGTTCTGCGTGCCGGCGCACCTGTCGATTTGTGCGCCGTGCTCGCTGAGCAAAGACTGCCAGGTCCAGGGCCTGACCGATGCGGTGTGCGTTGACTACGGCCAGGAAGGCAAGTTCTGCGGCGGCGCCTGCACCGACGACGCCAGCTGCCCCGACGGCTACAGCTGCCTGGACTACAAGGACGAAGAAAGCGGCAAGACCAGCAAGCAGTGCAAGCTCAAGGCCGCTGCCGATGGCAAGCCCGGCGTGTGCGCGTGTTCGGCGTGGGCGACGGCGGCCGGCACCAAGACCACCTGTGCCATCAAAAACGCCGAGGGCTCTTGCACGGCCGAGCGCAAGTGTACCGCCGCCGGCCTGGAGGCGTGCAAAGCCAAGACGCCCAAGGCCGAAATCTGCAACGCCGATGACGACAACTGCGACGGCAAGCCGGACAACCTCGCGGCCGACTTCAAGTGCGCCAAAGAGGGCTTCTTGGACCAGGGCTCGGCCAAAGCCTGCACCAAGGACGAAGAGTGCACCGAAGCCGGCGAGGCCTGCGACGAGAAGGCTGGCAAGTGCAAGACGCTCATTGGCAAGTGCTTTGGCAAACCGCAGTGTGCCAGCAACGGCGAGCTCATCTGCGCCGACGCCAAGGAACCGACGCTGGAAGAGTGCGACGGCATCGACAACGATTGCGACGGCGACGTCGACGAGGGCTTTACCTGGAAGAACCCGGTCGACGGCGCGGACCTCAAGGTCGGCGCAGCTTGCGGCACCGGCCCGTGCGCCAATGGCCAGGTCAAGTGCGCAGACAAGCTGACGGCGGTCTGCACGACCTACAAGTCGGCGGTCGCCGAAAAAGGCCTGTGCGACGCCATCGACAACGACTGCAACGGCAAGACCGACGACCTGGCGTGCGACGACGCTGATAGCTGCACCGCCGATGCGTGTGACTCGGGCACCAAGAAGTGCAGCAATACCGCCAAGGACTGCGGCGACGGCAAGAACTGCACCGAAGACAAGTGCGATCCCAAGACCGGCACCTGCAGCAACCCGAACAAGGTCGGCTCGTGCGACGACGGCGATCCGTGCACGGTCGGCGACACCTGCGGCGACGGCACCGCCGGCTACGTATGTCTGGCCGGCAAGACCACCCAGACCTGCGACGACAACAATCCATGCACCGACGACAAGTGCACCGCCGGCAAAGGCTGCGAGTACGGCAACAACGCCGCCAGCGTCCCCTGCTACACCGCCACCGACCCCAAGACCGAAAAGATTGGCACCTGCAAGGGCGGTTCGTGGGCCTGCAAAGACGGCAAGCTCGACAAAGCTGCGTGCGTGGGCGAGGTCGTGCCCGCCAATTCCGAGGCCTGCGACGGCAAGGACGACACCTGCGACGGCAAGACCGACGAAGGCTGCAAGCCGACTGCGGTGGCGGTCACGTTCAGCAGCGCCTATGTGTCGGGCAAGACCGGCGGCGACAAGAACATCCAACTGCTGGTCGGTACCTCGGGCCCGGTGGGCACCGCCAAGGGCAGCGGCAAGTACGACATTACGTTCGGGTTCCTGGCGTGGTTGATGCAACTGTTGGGCGCCAAGTAGTCCTCCCGCACCGGCAACCGAATCCCGTTTGAAACTCGGCAACCGCGGCTGGGAGGCAACTTCCGGCCGCGGTTTGTTTTTTTGATTCCTGGATCTTTGTCATGCTCAGCCGCAGCCAACTGGAAACCCTGTTCGACGAGCGCGTCGTGGTGCTCGACGGCGCGATGGGCACCGAATTGTACGAGCAGGGCTTTGGATTCGAGCGCAGTTTTGACGCGCTGAACCTGGACGACCCCCAGGCGGTTGCGCGCGTGCACCGCGACTATGTCCACGCGGGCGCCGGAGTCATTGCGACCAATACCTTTGGCGCCAACCGGTTGCGCCTGCAAAGGAGCCGTCGGGAAAGCCAGGTGGCCGAGATCAACAAGCAGGGTGTGCAACTGGCGCGCACGGCGGCGGCGACGCGGCCTCCGCACAACCGCCCGCTGGTTGCCGCGTCGGTCGGGCCGCTCGGGCAGCCGCTGGCGCCGGTCGGGCGGCTGCAGCCCAGCGTCGCCCGTGAAGTCTATACCGAGCAACTGAGCGCGCTTTTCGAGGCCGATCCCGACCTGCTGGTGCTCGAGACCTTTGGCGATCTGGCGGAGTTGACGCTGGCGCTCGAAGTCGCACAGACGCTGCAGCCGGGTTGCGCGGTGCTGGCGTGCGCCACCTTTACCGACGACGGCAAGACCTTGTTTGGCCACCGCCCCGAAGAGGTCGTGCGCACCATGCTGCGCGGCGGGGCGGCGGCGGTCGGCGCCAATTGCTCGACGGGGCCGCAAGGCTTGGATGTGGTGGTCGAGCGCATGCAGCGGGTGCCCGGCGCCCGCCTGGCGCTGTCGCCCAACGCGGGCATGCCGCGGCTCGTCGACGGCCGGTATGTGTACGTCGCCTCGCCAGACTATTTCGCGGAGTGGGCCACCAAGGCCGCCGACAGCGGGATTCGCGCGGTAGGTGGCTGTTGCGGCACCCGGCCGGCGCATGTTGCCCGGATGGCCGAGACCCTGGGGGTGCGGGCGCCGCGGATCGTGGTGCCCGGCACCGCAGTCGAAGTGCGCGATCTCGCTGAACCGCAAACGGCACCGGTGCAAGCCAGCGCGCAGTCCGATTTCGAACGCAAGCTGGCGGCTGGCGAGTTCGTGACCAGCGTCGAACTGGATCCGCCGCGCGGCATCGACTGCGAAAAGCTGGTGCAAGGGGCAATTGCGCTGCGCCGGGCCGGGGTGGACGCCATCAACATCGCGGATTCGCCGCTGGCCACCGCGCGCTTGAGCCCGCTGGCGCTCGCGGTGCTCATCCGCCAACAGGTCGACATCGAAATCCTGCTGCATGTGTCGTGCCGCGACCGCAACCTGCTTGGGCTTTTGAGCGAGTGCATGGGCGCGCATGCGCTCGGCATCCGCCACATGCTGTGCGTGACCGGCGATCCGCCGTCGATGGGCGACTACCCGGGGGCCAAAGGGGTGTTCGAGGTGGACTCAATCGGGCTGTGCGGCACCTTGGCGCGCCTGAACCGCGCCGAAGACGCCAACGGCAAGGCGCTAAACTACCGAAGCGACTTTCGCATCTCGTGCGCGGTGAACCCGACCTCGGAAGATCTGGGCCGCGAGATCGAGCGCTTCCACCAAAAGGTCGCGGCAGGAGCGCAGTATGCGCTGACCCAACCGCTGTACGATCCGGAAGACCTGGTGCGGTTCGTCGAGCGCGCGCGACCGTCGATTCCACTGCTGGTCGGGGTGCTGCCCTTGCGCAACGGTCGCCACGCCCACTTCATCCACCACGAAGTGCCCGGCATGGCGATCCCGGAGGCCATCCGCACCCGCATGGCGCAGGCCGGCGACAAGGGACCCGAAGAGGGGGTGGCGATTGCGCGCGAGTTCTTGCGCGCGGTGCGGCCGATGGTGGCCGGCGCGTACCTGATGCCGCCGTTCAACAAATTCGAGATGGCCGTCGAGGTTTTGCGCGACTGACCGTCACAGCTTTGATCCACAGGTCTGATTTGGTCGGTTTGAGCGCTGGGTTTGCCTTGCTTGCTTGGTGGGTCGCGAGTTCGCGCCTTGCAGGCGACTCACCGCTCCGTAGTCGCAAGGAGAGCGGCGATTGATCTCTCGGAGCGCGGCTGTCAGCTGACTGGCTTGGCCGGCAGCTTGACCCGCAGCGGCTTGGGGGCGGCCGGAGCGCCGTGGTCGTGGCCGCAGTCGCAGGGGTCAGCGGTTGTGCCGTCGGCAGGGTCGTGCCCGCTGTCCAGTGCCTGACCACGGTCGTAGCTGTGCCCGTGTCCGTGGTCATGTCCGTGGTCA
>CAXRHS010000365.1:0-2254 GCA_964230235.1 Myxococcota bacterium | reverse complement strand
CCGCGCAAGGCCGCACCATACCGGCGCGCCCGACCGGGACCCCGCGTCCCCAGCGCGCGCCAACCGGGCCAACCGATGCACCCAACCACGGATTCACACAGCAAAATACTTGCGACTGCCGCTGGGCTGTCTGTGCCGCACGCGCGGCTCGCCTTGGGCTTCTCGCGCGCCGGCTGGGCCTCGGTGCTGGCAGAACCGGCGACCGGCATCCGCTCGGGCACGCGCATCGTCGCATCGGCTGTGGCCATGCGCCTTTTGCCGCGCAGGCGCGTGCCTGCGGTCGGCGTGCCGTGGCACCAACCGCTCAATCTTGGCCCCGTGACGCTGGCGGTGACACCGGCAGGGTCGGGTCCGGGGACGGCGCTCGTGACGATTGGCGATGCCGAGCGGGTGGTGTTGGACGCCCGTGCAGCGGGTGGCGCGGCCTGGGGCCCGTTTGAGTGGCAGGGTGTTCCAGCCGCCGATGTGGTGATCGTGGACAGCCGCGGATTCGCCCACCCGAGCGCGCAGTGGTCAGTGGTCGTCCGTACGGTGCGCGCGTGGGCGCGCGGCGGCCGGGTCTTTGCGCCCGATCCCGTGGTCGGCGCCGTGCTCGCCTTGGACCTTGCCGCGGGCGGTGTGCTGGCGACGGTGCACGGCCAGGTCAAGCGCGCCCTGCGCCGCTGGGCTACGGCGCGGTTGATCGCGCGGACTGCGGCGGCGGACCTGCTTGCGGAAACAGCGGGCGCGCGACCGCTGACCATCAGCGACGCGCTGACTGCCGGCCCGGACGACTTGTGGATTGGCAATCCTGCGGCAACCTCCGACCACGCGGCGAATGCCGTGCCGTTTTCGCGGTTCGGCGCGCCAGACCCCTTGCTGGCGCTGGTGCGGGCGTGCGGGGCGCGCACGGTGCTCGATGTGGGCCCGGCGACCGTTGCGATGGCCGCGGCGTTGGGCGGCGAGGGCGTCGAAGTCGTCGGGTTGCGACCGGCGCAGTTGGCGCTGCCAGGAGCCGCGTAGCGCAGTCGCAAAGCGACGACGCAACGAATGCGCGTTGCGCCTGCCCGCTCGCTATGCCATCCTTGCGACATGTTTCTCGCCCGCGTCGGCGGTACCGTGGTCGCCACCAAGAAATCCGAAGGGATGCAAGGCATTCGCCTGTTGATGGTGCAACCGGTCGGCGAAGATGACCGGCCGCGCGGCAAGCCCGTGTGCGCCGCAGACGCCACCTTGGCTGGACCCGGCGATCTGGTGCATGTCACCGAATCGCGCGAAGCGGCGCTGGCCTTTCCCGACCCGTTCATCCCGGTTGACGCGGCCATCATCGCGGTCGTCGATCAGGTGACCGCTACTGTATAGGCTCGCCGTGATCCTCGCCCGCGTCGTCGGCCATGTCGTCTCGACCGTCAAACACAGTGGCCTGGTGGGCCGCGCCGTGTTCAGCGTGCAGCCGATCGACGAGTTCGGCGCAGACGCCGGCGAGACCTTTCTGGCCGTCGACCACGCGCAGTCCGGGCCCGGCGACACCGTGATCGTGCTGCGCGAAGGCAACGGCATCCGGCAAGTGCTGGCGGACAAGCGCAATCCGATTCGCTGCCTGATTGTCGGTGTGGTCGACGCGGTCACGCCCGCCGCAGCGGCGTAGTCGATGGCCGCCAAGCTGGCCGTGGTTCCCGTGCATACCGTGCAAGGCAGCGAAGGCAGCCTCGCCGTGCTGCGCCGGCAGGTGCTGGCGATTGCGCACGAACTGCACGCCCGCGGCTGGGTGGCCAACCACGATGGCAACGTCACCGTGCGCGTTGGCGCGGACCGCTTGTTGGCGACGCCAACTGCGCTGTCCAAGCGGGTGCTGACCGAGGCCGACCTCATCGTGGTCGACGCCGACAACCGGGTCGTACACGGTGGTCGCCGGCCGTTTTCGGAGATCGCGCTGCACCGTGCGGTCTACGCCGCGCGCGACGACGTGCGGGCCGTGGTGCACACCCATTCGCCATCGGCGACCGCACTGTCGGTGGCAGCGGTGGCGGTCGAGCCGCGCATGATTGCCGAAGCCGTGGTGTCGCTCGGCGCCGAAGTGCCTTTGATCGCGTATGGATTTCCGCAGGGCGCCGATCAGCTGGCGGCGCTCAAGTCGATCGCCGTCGGCTACGACGCGGTCACGCTCGGCAACCACGGCGTGCTGGCATGGGGCGACGACGTCGAACAAGCGTTCTTGCGCGCCGAGTTGGTCGAGCACCTGGCGACCATTCAGCTAGATCGGAAGAGCACACGT
>CAXRHS010000364.1:0-4053 GCA_964230235.1 Myxococcota bacterium | reverse complement strand
CCGCGCAAGGCGACCGTGCCGCCGCCAGCCACGCGCACGCCGCGGCCCGGTCCGGCAACGCGAAAACCGCCGAATTCGATGGTACCACTGGCCCCAGCGGTCACCGTCACGGTGTCGATGCCCGCGGCCCCAGACAGCTTGGTCATGGCTGCGCAGCGACCGCGCACCACGACAGGACCATTGATGACCACCGATTCGAGGTAGGAGCCAGCCGCGACTGCGACAGCTTGCGCTTTGCCCTGCCCGACCCGCTTGAGCGCCTGACCGAGCGTCCGGACTGGTGAACCTGTGCTCCCTTCGGCGGCGTCGTCGCCATCGAGCGCCGCGACATGCACAACCGCAACCCCGGGCGGCATGGGCGGGTAGGGACCGGCACCGCAGGCCGCCGGGTCGGGGACGCAGGCAGGCAGCCCAGCGGACGGTGCGGCGGCACTGGCCACAAAGCCCGGCGGGCACGCGGCGCCAACCCAAGGCACACCGACGTGCACACACATGGGGTTTGCCGGCAAAGCGCCGTCCGGTGCGCGCACGCACGCAACCGCTTCCGCACCCGTGCAGAATCGCACGGCCGCGGTGGGGCTATCCTGGCAAAAGAAGGTGTCGTCTGCCGTGGGCAGTGGCAGCAGCGGTGGCACCAAGGGCGAGACAACGGTCAGCAGCGGAGGCACCGGCGGCACGGGCGCCGGTCCGCCTGGCCATCGGGCTGGCACGCCGCTGTCCGACCAGGCGCCGGCCGAGACGCATTTCGACGGATTGGCGGTATCGGGCGCCTGACCGGCGAGACAACCCTTGCCGGCCGCCAGTTCGGCATCGGTGCAGCGTCGACCGGCCGGCGCACAGCGATCCTGCGAACCGTCGCACGGCTGGCCTTGCGGGTCCACAAGATCCCAGCACCAGCGCGGCACACAGCCCTCGGGATTCGCGGAGAGGTTCGCTGCACACTCGGGCGGCCCTACTGGCTGACAAGTTGCGGAATCCGCGCGCCAAAACGAACCGGCCGGGCAGCAGATGTCGCCACCGGGCTGGGCGCGGTGCCCCGGACAAATTTGGCCAGCGTCTGCGCTTGCGGCCACATCTGGTTTGGCCACCGGCACCGCGGATGTCCCGCACGCGGCGATTGTGCGCGCACAGAGCAACAGGCCCATCGACAGAAACAACCGTGAACAGCGCACGCGGCTGGCCAATCGCCCACGCGGGCGCGCACTCACCTTGCCGGCGGAAGCGAGGCCGGTCAAGGGGCCGAGACCGCAAGCCGCAGAGTTGGCCGGCCCGTCCGTCGCTGGCCCGCCGGCCGAAATGGGCTACGATGGCAAGCAGGCGGGCCGCGCTCACTTGGCCAACTGCCGCTGCAATGCCCAAGCCACGCTTGAACCGCAACGATCCGCAACTGTGGCACCTGGACGTGCATCACGGTCTGTCCGCAGTCGACGCAATCGGTGAACTGTGCGCAGCCTGGCGCGAAATGGTGGCAGCTGGCGGCGCGATGACGCTGCACATCGTCCATGGCTATGGCAAAAGCGGCCGAGGCGGCGAGATCTACTTCGCGGTGCATCAGGTGTTGGCACACAACCGCGGCCGCGTTCGCCAGCGACAGGCGCTGGACCCAATCGGTCGCGTCAACCCGGGCGCGACCCTGGTCGAGGTCGCACGACCGCAGCCATTGCAGTTGCCGGTGGTCCTGCGGCGGCTCGCGCCAGCCCGCGACTCGTCCGCTGTCGCGCCGACGGAATCGGAGGGTCTTTGACGCAACTGGGGTGGTGTTTGCGGTCGCTGGCGCAGTGAAGTGCAATGCCGCAGGCGGTCGCAAAGGCCCGGCGTTCTGCACTGCGCGGGCAGCAAACCGGCTGTGTTTCCACGCGCCCGCGCCGGCCGAGAACCTGCTTGCCGCGCGCCATGCCCTGCGCGTAGGCCCCACCAAAGGTCCCGCTTGTTCCACCATCCCGCGACTTGTAGACTGCCGAACGGCGTCGCGATGGCGCATTGTCCGAATCATGCAGGCCCTTGCTCCGCCGCTCGCCGTGACTGACCCGAGCGCTAGGGCCCGTAGGAACTCGAGTCGATTTTCTACGTCGGCCCTTTGCTTGCTCACTGGGTCGCAAGCTCGAGACTTTGCCAGTCGACTCGCCGCTCCGCTCCGCGCTTATGTCGATCGACTTGTTTTTACGCGGGCTCGTATCGCCGTCTGGCGCGCGGTCGCCGTGGCAGGCGTCCACCTGGCAGCCGTGATGTTGTCGCTTGCTTGCGGTCAGCCTGCGGACGGCCCCGCGGATGCGCAAACGGCGGCGGAGGTGACAGACCAGACGTCGATGGAGGCTGCTGTCAGCGACATCGCGGACGCCGATTCCGGTGGGGCCGACCAGGCCGCTGAGGTGGGGCAAGCCGCCGCTGTCGAACTGTCGACCCCGACCGGAAACGACGGGGACACAGCGCCGCGTTCCGCTGGAGATGGCACGCCATGCGCCGGGTCGGACGCCGTCCTCGACGACGCAGGCCCCGCCGATGCACAGATCGACGCCGGGCAAGACCTGGCCGACGCCGGGGCGAACCTCACGGAGCTCGCAGACACGACCGACATCGCCATCGACGCGACGACCGCCTACGACACAGGCGATGCGCTCGCCGCGCAATGTACGCCAACCGCGTGCGACGACGGCCAGGTTTGCACCCAGGATCTTTGCGACGCCGCCGGCACTGCGTGCGTCCATGTGCCCGTGACCGGCCCGTGCGCTGCGGGCGCCGGTGTGTGCGTCCTGGGCAAATGCTGCATGCCGATGTGCACGGCCGGCCCGTGCAGCGCCGATGGCTGCGCAGGTCTATGCCCCTGCCCCCCATCGCAGGTCTGCCACGCCGGGGCGTGCATCGCCGACCCCGAGTGGAGCGACTGGCCGGCGCCGCCCGACGCCCCAACCGCCTACACCGTCACCGACGACGTGGTGATCGACCTCGTCACCAAACTGACCTGGCAACGCGCGGCGATGGCGGCACCGTTGACCTGGTCGGCCGGCATTGCGGCGTGCGACGCGCTGACCCTGGGTGGCTCCAGCGACTGGCGCTTGCCGACCGCCACCGAACTGTTCTCCATCGTCGACCTGACCCGCTTGGCGCCCGCCATCGAGCCAACCGCGTTCCCGGATACCGCCGCGGCGCCGTTCTGGTCCGCTTCGCCGCACGCCAAGATGGTGGGCCTGGCCTGGGCCGTCGATTTTACCAATGGCCGCATCGACTTCGGCCACTACTCAACGTGGCAGGCGCGGCGGGTTCGCTGCGTGCGCTCGCCGGTCAAAGCCCCTGGAGGCAAGGGATGAGCCCAACCAGGCAATGGGCAACTGCATTGGCTGTGGCGCTGATTGGCCTTGTCGCACCGTGCGCCGGCGACGCCAAAGCGCCACCAGGTCGCTACACGGTGGACGCCGACACGGCCCTCGACACGGTGACCGGTTTGCGATGGCAGCGCGCGACGCCGGTGGGCAAGTTCGACGTCGCCGGCGCCAAAGCCTACTGCCAGGGACTGTCGCTTGGCGGCTTCGCTTCTGGCTGGCGCCTCCCCAGCTTGCGCGAACTGGTGAGCCTGGTCGACCGGCGCGCCACCTTGCCCGCCATCGACACGGCCACGTTTCCGGCGACCAAGAACGATCTGTACTGGTCCTCGACCGCGCATGCCGGCAAAGAAGGGCTGGTGTGGGGCCTGGCCTTCAACCACGGCGACAGCTACTTTCAGCAGCCCACCTACACCGCCTGGGTTCGCTGCGTGCGTTGATTGGCAAGCGCGGCCGTCAGGGCCCGTAGAAAATCGACCCGATTTTCTACGTGCGCCCGTTGCTTGCTCGGTGGGTCGCTAGCTCGCGACTTTGCAAGTCGACTCGCCGCTCCGCCCCGCGCTCCTGTCGATCGACCTGTTCTTACGCGGGTCCTTAGAGGGTGTTTACATCCAAACACCTACTGCGCGTAACCATGCATCCCGCCATGCTTTGTTGTCGGCCCCCTTCCTCCCTGCGGCGCACTGCGAGTGCGCCTCAGTCGTCACGCGGCCTCCGCCTCGCCTTGCGGGCGCCT
>CAXRHS010000363.1:0-13247 GCA_964230235.1 Myxococcota bacterium | reverse complement strand
GACGGCGTCTTGGGCGGCAACCTCAGCGGCTGCGCTGCCGTCTGCCGCGACCGGAGGTGCGGTTGCCTGTCCGCACGCACCGAGCAGGCCCGCCAGAACGGCGACTGAAAAACGGTTGGTCATTGGCAATTCCTGGCAGCAAGCGGGCCGCGCGGCGCAGCGTAGGCCGGGCGGCGGTGCGGTGCAACTGCGCCTTTCGCACTGCGCGACGACTGCGGCATTGCGCATCAAGCACGTCGTGACTATCCTCCGCCGCCCGTGTTCAGCAAGAGGTCCGATGTCCCAGTTGCGTCCAGGCAGCCCCGAAGCGGCGGCGGCAATTCGGGCGCCGGGCGGATCAACGGCGGCGACCAACCACAACAGTCAGGCAAACAGGGCGCGCAGCCGCGGCATCGTCCGCGGTGTCGTGGGGTTGGCCATGGGCGGCGTCATCGATGCGCTGTGGTCGCCGCTGGTCGGTAGCATCGGTCTGGCGCTGGCCGGCCAGCTGGCATTTGCCAGCCAGACCGTCGCGCCGTTCAACTACAAGCGATTTTGATGCCGGCAGCCCTGCCGTCGCCAAATCCGCCGGCGCGACCGGCCAACCGCCGCTGGGTGCTGTTGGTGGTCGCGTCAGGTTTCGGGCTGCTGCTGGCCGAGGGGCTGCTGCGGCTACTGTGGACCAATCCGTTTGCCGCCGAGGATCCGGAGCGGGTACTGCTTTTGCAGTTGCAGCACGCCCATGCCGATCAGCGCTGGAACCACGCGGTGATTGCGCCCGACGATCCACAGACGCGTTTTCGTACCGATGCCCGCGGCTATCTGCTGCCGTCGCTCCGGTTCCAGCGGCCCGACGCGACGGTGGCGTTCATTGGCGGGTCGACCACGGAGTGCTCCGCGGTCCGCGAAGACTTGCGCTTTCCGGCGCTGGTCTCGACGCTGCTCGAGAAGCAGGGCCTCAAGGTCGACACCCTCAATGCCGGGCGCTCGGGCAATACGCTGCAAAACGGCCTGACCAACCTCGTCGAACACATCGTCGATGACCGCCCCGACGTGGTGGTGGTCATGCATGTCGCCAACGACGTCGGGATCTTGACCACGGGCGATGGGACCTACCCGCGCAAAGAGGTCACCAGCGGCGTGCGGGCGGGGCTCCGTGGCGTGCTGCAGTTGGCCGCGCGCTACTCGTCCTTTGTGGGGATCGTCCGCCAGGTGGCGACGATTTCGCGGCTGGAGCCCAAGCCGGGCAATTTCGCGGCCAGCCGTTTCGCGGGCACAAAGGTGCCGGATGCGCGACCGTTCGAGGCGCGCCTGCGTGCCTTTATCGGCGTGTGCAAGGGCTTTGGCATCGTGCCGGTGCTGGTCACGGAACCACTGGCGACCGTGCGCACGGGCTTGACGCCCGACTGGGCCAACCCCGACAGTCAGGACGTCTTCAATCACGTCGTCCGCCAGGTCGCCGCGCAGGAAGGCGCCGTACTTTTGGACCTGTCGCGCCATCTGGTCGAGCACGTGCCTGGGTATGAGCGGCCGATGCAAGTGTTTTATGACGCGATGCACGTAACCGACGCAGGTTCGCGCGTCTACGCGGAGTTCCTGGCGGCCGGCCTGGCCCAGCGGGTGCTACCGGCGGTGCTGGCGCGCCATCAAATTGGGCCGGCTGACAACCCCGGGGCGCCGACGGCGACGACCCGCTGAACCGTGAACGGTCGGCCGCTGCCGACCTTGCTGGCGACGGCAGGGCCGAGCGCCACCAGCGCCGACCGCGCAATCCCCTCGCGCGGGCCATTGCAACCACCGCGCGGCGGCGCAACACTGGCACCCTGCTGGCGATGTGCGGCAACCAAGGTCCGCCAGCGATGGCAACGCGGGAAGCGACGACATGCCTGTGCTGATGTGGATGGCGGCGATTGTGATGGTGGCGGCGGCGCTGCTGTACGCCGACATCGTCTATGTCTTGCCGCTGGGCATCATCGCCGTGTTGGTCATTCGTTTGCTGCTGTTCAAGCAGAACTGGGCGCTCGCCGCGCTCATCGCTTCGCCCAACGTGCAGTACGGCATGTGGCTGTCACCCGTCAAGGTCGCAACGATAGTGGTGCTGCCGGTGTTGATTTGGCAGGGGTTGCGGCGCAAACGGACCATGGCCACGGGCGGTGGTTGGTTTGCTGCTGTCGTCATCGCGACACTGTTCTGGCAACTGATGGTGGACATGGGCCTTGGGTACATGATCGACCCGATCGCCCTGATGCCGGTGGCTGGCTTGCTGGCGACCATGCTGGTCATGTGGCGGTCGGTCGTTGACCTGCGCTTTTTAGTGGCGCATACAATCACCCAGACTGGTGCGCTCTTGCTTTTGGGCGCAACGATGCCGCTGTTCTTGTCGACGGCCGAGATGCAGGCCGAGATTACCCGCCACGGCGGCCTCGCCGGCCAGCCCAACTTGTTGGGCACTTCGCTTTCACGTACGTCAGTCTTTGCGATCGCGATACTTGCCGGACGCAGCTACAACAACTGGCTGCGGGCGGTCGCCGTGGCGGCGCTGGCCGGCGGCGTCTATGCGCAGTTCGCGGCCAACTCGCGAGCCGGTGTGCTGGCCTTCGTAGCGGGTTCGGCAACGCTCGCACTTTTGGGCGCCGAGGGCCTTGCGCGGCGGTTCATGGTGGTCGCCTCAGTCGTCAGCCTCGGAACCGTCGCCGTCACCCTGGCACCCTACTCGTTTCGCGAGCGCGCGCTCAATATTGTCAACGTCGTCGAGACAACCAGCGCCGACCGCGCCCGCATCGACGAGATCAGTTCGGGTCGCGCGACCCTGAACATCCAAGCCATTGAAGTGATTGAAGCAAATCCCCTGACTGGCGTCGGCTCGACCGGCTTTGCGCGCACGGTGGGTGCCGGTGCCGCGGTGCACAATGCCTTTCTCGCGGTGGGCGCGGGTGCGGGCATCGTGGCGATGCTCGCTATTTCCGCTGGCATCGTCGGCGCGCTGTTGGTCGGTATCGGCGCAGCGCTGCGGACCCGGCACTACCGGGTCGAGGCTGCGGCGGTTGTGGCGTGCGGGGCTGCGGCGCTGGTCGACATGATGTCGTCGCCCGTTTTCATGACCATGCAGAACCTGTGGGCGTTCATGCTGTGTGCGCAGTTGCCGGTGATGGTCGCCAACAGCAAGAAACAGCAACTGGCACAGAGCATGCTGGAACCCGTGCCGCCTGCGCCGGAGCCACCTGCCGAACCCGTGCGCGAACCGCTGGCGGCCGGGACCGTCTGACCCCCCCCCCGGCGGCCGCTAGCGCTTGGGCGGCACGTCAGCTTCACTGGCTGCGGTCGGACCCGAAAACCACGCGACGATGCGCGGGTACAGGGTGCGCGCCGCCCGGCCACCGACCACGGCGCCCACGTGGCCGCCTGACACTTGCACTGCGACCTTTTCTTTTGCACCGCAACAATCCAACAGCGCCGTTGCGGCGAGTGGCGGGCAGATGGTGTCGCGACTGGCGGTGACCACCATCGTCGGACAGACCAAGGCGCCAAGGTCGACCCGTCGCCCCAGCGCAAAGTGCCGCCCCTGCACCAGCAGATTGCGCTGGTACAGATCGCCGATATACGTCGCGTAGGCGGCGGCCGGAAAGGCGACGTTGTCGTTTGCCCAAGTCTCCAAGGCCGCAAACGCATCAACTGCAAGGTCGTCGTCAAAGCGGTCGGCAACACCCACCCACTTTGCCCATTGCTGGGTCGGCCGCAGCGCTACGAAGCCGCTCTGCATCTGCTGCGGCGACACATTGCCGGCCGCTGCCACCGCCGCCACGTCGAACCAGCGCGGGTCGGTCTGAAGCGCCAGTGCGCCGGCGTGAGCAAAGTCGATGGGCCCAGCCAGGTTGACGAAGGCGGACACCAGCTCTGGATGCAGCGCAACATGAATACTCGCCAGCGTGGCGCCCATGCAGTAGCCCAGGATGCCGATGCGATCCTGGCCGGCGATCCGCCGCGTCGCCCGCGCCATGCGCGCAAGGCGCGCGACCACGTCATCCCAACTCAGGTCGCGGTCCTCGTCGCCGAACTCGCCCCAATCGAGGCAATACACGTCCAAGCCCGCCGCGACCAGGGCCGCGATCAAGCTGGCCCCAGGGCGCAAATCGAGCACATACCAGCGGTTGATCATCGATGGCACCAGCAGCACCGCTGGCCGACCCGCCTCGGTGGCTGGACCGACAAAGCGCAGTAGCCGCGCGCCATTGTCGCGAAACACCACCGCGAACGGCGTGGGCTGCAGCGCGGTCGGCCGACCAGCGCTCAGCCAGTCCGCGCCGCTCGCGTAGGCGATTTGGGCGAGCTTGTGCAGAGCGGGTGCAGCAGCGAAGAGGGAGTTTTCAGTCATGGCCCAGTCCGGCGCGGCAATTTGTGCAGCCGCACACAGATACCGTAACCCTACCGCCGCTATCCGTCAACTAGATTTACCATGCGTCGCACAAAAAAAAGCCGATGGCCCGGCCGACACCGCATCACACGCCGATGTGCGACCGAACGCTCTGGGCAATCGCCTCGGCGTGCCGGCGCACGATTTCTGGATCCGGCCCTTCGACCATGACCCGACACTTGCGCTCGGTGCCTGAGTAGCGCACCAGCACCCGGCCCTGGCCATCGAGGGCGCGCGCCACCTCGTCGATGACCCCCGACACCGCCGGCAGCGTCTGCAAAGGTGGCTTGTCGCGCACCGGCAGGTTGATCAGCACCTGCGGCACCGACGCCATGCAGGCGGCCAGTTCCGAGACCGGGCGCTGCTCGCGCACCGCGATGGCCAGCACTTGCAAGGCGGCCAGCACCCCGTCGCCGGTGGTCGCGTGATCGAGGTACACCAGATGCCCAGACTGCTCGCCGCCCAGCGCAAAGCCGCCTTTGCGCATGGCGTCCACCACATGGCGATCGCCCACGTCGGTGCGCAAAAGCGCAATGCCATGCTCGCGCAGCGCCAACTCCAGGCCGTAGTTGCTCATCACGGTCGCGACGACCGTGTGGCCGCGCAACTCGCCGCGAATCTTCATGCGCGGCGCACACAGGGCCAGGATGTGGTCGCCGTCGACAATGCGACCATTCTCGTCCGCGAGCACCAGGCGATCGGCATCGCCATCGAGCGCAAGGCCGATGTGGCAACCGTTGTCGACGACGGCCTTGGCCAGGTTGTGCGGGTGCAGCGCGCCGGCTCCTTCGTTGATGTTTTTGCCGTCGGGCCGCGCGCCGAGCAGCACCACTTCGGCGCCGAGTTCCTCCAGCACCATCGGCGCGACCTTGTAGGCGGCCCCATGGGCGGCGTCTACCGCGATCTTGATGCCGTCGAGCGTGAGATCGTTGGGAAAAGTAGTCTTGAGCTTGACGGTGTAGCGGCCCCAGGCGTCGTCGACACGGTAGGCGCGGCCGATGTCTGCGCCTTTGGCCAGCGCCGCAAACAACTGCTGCGGGTCGGCAACCCAGGCCTCGATCTGGGCCTCGTCTTCGTCGGGCAACTTGTAGCCGTCGGGTCCGAACACCTTGATGCCGTTGTCGGCAAAGCGGTTGTGCGAGGCCGAGATGACCACCCCGGCGTCCGCGCGCATGCCGACAGTCATGAACGCGATGCCCGGCGTGGGCAGGGGCCCCACCACGTAGGCGTCGGCGCCAACCGAACACAGACCGGCCACCATCGCGTTTTCGAACAGGTACCCGGAGCGCCGGGTATCTTTGCCGATGAGCACCCGCACGCGCTGGTGGCGGCGGTGCCGCCGGCACAGCAACCCGATCGCGCGACCGATCTGCACTGCATTTTCGACCGTCATCACGCCGGCATTGGCCTCACCGCGCACGCCGTCGGTGCCAAAGAGCTTTTTCGTCATGTGCTGTCGTCAGTTGCGGCATCGGCCGCGCAAAGAATCGGTTGCCGGCGCCGCTGGCCGGGTTGCCCGAGCGACGGCGATTGTGCGGTCAGCCCTGCACGATGCGCAAGGCAGGCTGCAGCGCCTTCTTGCCCGCCGGCGGCGTATGCACTTCGCGCTGCAGTTCTTTCATGATCGTGCGGCTGTCGAAGTCCTTGCGGCGGATCGGCTCCACGCGGTCGCGCAAGCGGCCCAGGTCGGTCTTCCAGCCGTAGCTGTCCAAGATCGCTTTGATGCGTTCGTGGTGGCGTTCGAGCGCCTCGCTCGCCGACAGGTAGCCGTGCAGCGCACTCTCGGCGCGCTGCCAGAAATTGAGCGGATTGGTGTTGAAAAACTTGATGTCGGTCTCGCTCGGCTCCAAAAGGATGACGTCCCCGTGAAACCCCTGGTCGAGTTTGAGCTTCTCAATACCCAGCATCAACCGCGTGTGCAACATGGTGCGAAAGGCCTGGTTGATGATGGTGCCGATCCCCATGTCGCTCAAGCTTGCCTTGTTGTTGAGCAACTGATCGGTGTGGTAGTTCACGAACGGGCGGAAGGGATTGTAGACAAACACCAATTGCGCGCCGCGGTCCGTCGCCTGACTGATGTTGGCGGTGCGCCGGACGCCGCCGTCGACATACTCTTGGCCGCGAATCTTGGCCGGCTTGTAGAATCCCGGAATCGCCGTGCTGGCTTGGACGGCTTCGCTGATGGTGCAACTGGTGTCGGTGTCGTGGCCAAAGGTCACGCCCTCGCCGGTGTTGAGGTTGGTGGCGCCGATGTACAGGCTGTTGCCGCGCTCCAGGTGCAGCAGGCGAAAGTCATTCGGAATCGAGTTCTTGTGCAGATTGTCGCGCGTAAAGCGCTCGATGCCGCTGTTGTCGAAAAGGCCAGACGGCAGGTACCCGCGCCCCGAGCCGAGGCCGGTGCGCAGCGCGGCGTCTTCGACCAGCGGCGACACCAGCCGCTCGGCGTTGCGCACCGTCGGATCGCGCGCAAACGTGCGGCAGCGGTCGATGAGCTCGGGGCGGTTGTGGCGCAACTCGTTCCAAATCGCCAGCAGAATCGCCGGCGACACCAGCGCCGCGTCGATGCCGATGCGGGCTGGCCTGGTAAAAAACTCTTTGAAATTTGGGCGGTAGAAATCGAGCGGGCTGAACTGGCCGATCTTTTTGCTGCCGCCTTCGAGCGACTTGAGCAGTTCTTCGGGACCGATGCCGGCGGCCAGCGGTCCGGCCAGGAATGCACCAGCCGAGATGCCGACGTAGATGTCGAAATCCAGGACGCTTTTGTTGCCAAGGTAGGTATTGAGCGCGATGAGGCCGCCAATCTTGAAGGCGCCGCCTGAGATGGCCCCGCCGGCGAGCACAAGGCCTGTCTTGGCGTGGTGGCGCACCCGACTGCGGTCCCCTTTTTCCACGAACGTGATGCCCATCTGCCCTCGCCCTGGGTTGCAGCGGCCAGGTGGGACCGGCCGACACCGTCAACGATGCCCTAAAACCTGGCGATGGCAAGCCGAGCATCCCCGGCTGCGCTGTCAAGATTTGTGAGGGTGGGGTGCGCGGGCCATGGCGGCGACGAATACGCAGTCACACGCCACCGGCGGCGATCAACAAGCGCTGGCCGAGCCGCGAGAGCCCCCCTGTTGCTGCCAGGGCCTGGTCCACCGTCACCCAGCGCGCGGACACGTACCCCAAAGACGTCACCTCGATCGCGGCCAGGGCGGAGCGCGCGGGCAGGGGCGTCGCCTCATAGCGGCGGTGGGTTAGTACGTGCACCAGCTGAGGCAGCGGCGGGCCGAGTGCGATTCCGTTGCGGTCGGCCCATTGGCGCAACGCGGTGCCGGCTTGCGAACCCTCCGCGCCTGGTGGCTCCCACAGACCAGCCCAGCGGCCGCGCGCGGGGCGCTGACCCAGCAGCACCCGGCCGGCGCGGTCGCGCACGACGGCGTAGCTGGCGGCCACGACGACCACGGGTGCGCGCACCTTGACCGGCGGAATCGCGGCTTGCAGGCCCAGTGCACGGGCCGGGCAAGCCGCAGTGACCGGGCAACTGCCGCAGGCGGGCGCGCGCGGGGTGCAAACCGTGGCGCCAAGCTCCATCAACGCCTGGTTCCAGTGGCCTGGGGCGACGCGCGCGGGGCCGAGGGCCGTCAGCTCCAGCTCGGCCAGCCGCCACACCGCCTGCTTGCCGGCACCCGCCGTGGGATCGTCGCGCAGCGCGGTCCAGCGGGCGAGCACCCGCGCGACATTGCCATCGACCAGCGAAACCGGCATCGCAAACGCGATCGACGCGACCGCGCCCGCCGTATAGGGCCCGATGCCGGGCAGCGCACGCAGCACCGCGACGTCGGCCGGCAGCCGCCCGCCGTGGTCGCGCGCCACGGTTTGGGCCAGCCGGTGCAGGTTGCGGGCGCGGTTGTAGTAGCCCAGGCCGGTCCACTGCCCCAGGACGTCGTCCAAGTGCGCGTCCGCCAGGGCCGTCCAATCCGGCCAGCGCGCCACCCAGCGCGCGAAGTAGTCGCGAACGGTGTCCACGCGGGTCTGTTGCAGCATCAACTCGCTGACCACCACCTTGTAGGGGTCAGCGGGGGCATCGAGCGACCGCCACGGCATCGCGCGGGCATGGGCGCCAAACCACGCCAACAGCTGGCTTTGGCGCGCAAGATCCGCGCTCACGGGGTGGCCAGCAGCCGCGCGTCCAACACCGCCTCGCGCCAGGAGTGGTTGGCGGCTTCGATGTCAAAGAGGATCGGCTGGCCGTGGTCGTCCGGGCCCAGCGCCACGCTGAACGGGTACCAGCCAAAATCGTCGGGCGCGAGCGTCTTGGTGTAGGCCAGGCGCGCGCCGATGGTAACCTTGAGCGCGATCGGCGAGCCCTCGTCGCCATGGCGGACCGCCCACAGACGGTTGCCAAAGCGGCCGGCGAGCACCGCTGCACGCGGCAGATCGCTAAACGCCAGGCGCTGGGTGCCATTTTCGGCCGGCGGGTGCACGAAGATCCCCCAACGGCGCGTGTTGCCGACTTCGTGCAGGCTGCGCCAGCTGTTCTTCCATTCCTGGCTGCCGCACTGGTGAAAGCCGCCGCCGAACTTGGGATCGGTGCTCTCTTGCCATCGACAGGGCGTCCAGGACTCGGGCGGTGTACCGGTGCGACCGACGCGCTGCTCGGCCTTGTGCAGCTGCTTGGAGAAGTCGAATACGGTGGTCGAACTCGCCAGTTCGTACAAGTCGACCGCCGTCCCCTGGCCAAAATCGTCGTGGCGCAGTGCACGCGCGCCGGTAACCGGTGCGGCCCGACCGTGGGTCGAAACCACCCACAAGCGGCGGTGGCCGTCGGCGTCCCACAGGTCGATGGGCGACCCTTGCACCAGCGCAGCGTCAAAGTCCAAGCCCTTGTCAGTGTACGCCTTGGCAAACAGCCACGGTCGGTGCGCGCCCCAGTGCGGCTGAAACGCAATCGCGTCGCCTGCCTGCAGGCCCGCGCTCACCCGATCGGCGGCCTTGGCCAGCGCGGCATCGGTCGGAACCACCCGCGCGCGCACCCGCTGCTGCCACAGCGGGACAACCACTGCAGCCACCAACAGCCCCAGGCCCAGCCAGGCGGCGGCGCGCTGCACGGGCGAGCGCACATTGAGCGCCACCACTTGCGGCACGAAACGCTCGCGCGCGACCGGCGGCGGCGCAAGGACCGCTTCTGCCGGGGTGGGCTGGGAGGGCTCCTTGGCCGCGGTCGCGTCAGGCAACGTCGGCAGGTCTTGCAAAAACTCAGGTAGTTGCGCGTCCTCGCTGGTCGGCGTATCGGCAAGCGGCTGCCAGCGCCGGGTGTCGCCGCCCAGGCCGTCGTCCGCCGGGGCGACCGGGCTCACCGACTCCGTTTGGGCCCACGCTGGGTCGTCGTCGCGCGCGTGATCGGCCGGCTCCAGGCCGGGCACGAAGGTTCCGGTATCGGTGAAGTGGCGATGCCGCGGACGGTCCACTTCGGCAGCGGGCTGCCCCTCGGTGGGATCGGTCGGTGGATCGGTCGGCATCGGATTGGCCCTGACCTTGGTTCGCGTGCACCGGTTCGGTTGTCGTCCAGCCGGCGGCCGCTGCGCCTGACTGGTGGGGGCTCTGTAGCAGGGTGCCGGTCGTCAACCGGGCTTGCGCGCCTCGATGAGCACGGCATGGCCCAGTCGGCGGCCGAAGCGCTTGACCAGCCGGGTCGGAAACACCTGCCATGCCAGCTTGTGCCAACTCGCGCGGTATTTGTCGCTGGGCCGAAAACTCAGCAAGTCCCCGCCCAGCAACTCGGTGCGATACCGTCGATCCGCAAAGTCAGCCAGCAATACGTCCAGTTCCTTGAGGGTGTAGCTTTTGGTGCCCGGGCTTTCCAGGTACTCGTAGACAGCTTGCCGCGGCGACAGCCAAGGTTTGCCCTTGCCCAAGCCGTGCACAGCCCACAACAACAACCCTGTTACCGACGGGTGCTGGTAGAGCATCAAGCGCACCACGCCGCCAGGCTTGAGCACGCGCCAGACCTGCCCGATCGCCCGATTGGTGTTGGGCGTGTGGTGCAAGACACCGTAACTGTACACCAAGTCAAAAGTATTGTCTTCAAACGGCAATTGCTCCGCGTCGGCTTGAACGACTTCCGCTTGCAGACCCTCCAGGGCCAGGCGCTCGCGGGTCAACTCAACGCCGGCCGCGGTCAGGTCGACCCCGGTCGCCCGCGCGCCGCCGCGAACCCACCGCACAAAATCGTTTCCCGGTCCGACGCCAACTTCGAGCACCCGCAGGCCAGCCGCCTGGTCAAAGCGGGCAAACTCCGCGATGAACGGCTCCAGCTTGTCGCGTTCTTGCTCCATCGCAGCAAAAAACGCTCGCCGATCGGAACTGTCGACCCCGCGCGAACCGCACGGCTCGCGCTCCCAGTGCGCCTGCACTTGTTGCTTGAGGTTTTCGGGGTCTGCAACGGTCATCCATCGCCTCGGGCGCGGCCACGGTCGCGCGGCGGCGTAGGTTAGGGCGGGGCTGGCGGGGCGTCAACGCGGCCCAGGTGCCCTCGTCCTACGGTCTGCTTGCCGCAAGGGGTCGCCCGCGGCGTCGCAAGCGGTCAAACCTTGTGCCCGTGCGTACCAAAGGGATGGACTGCAAGGGTGCAGCGCTGCGCGACGGGCGGCGAACACGCGGCCGACTGCGCCAGTTCGATATCCTTGCGCACCAATTCGAGCCGCTGGCTCGGCGCAGTGGCCGGCGTCTGCGCTCCAGCGACCAGCCGACCGACAGGCCGCCGTCGTCACGGCGGCGTCTTGAGCAGACTGCAGTCAAATTGCTCAATGAACTGAAGGTTCGCCGCCTCAAAGCCGCCTGGTTCGGCGTCGCTGCGCCACCCGACATGGCGTTTGTAGCCCTCGACCACCACCGGCCAGGCGGTGCCGTTGACGCAGCGCTCAAACACCCCGAACACCATGCCGGTCCGGTGCATACCGCCGCCGCAGTGGATCTGGACGCTGCCCTTGGGCGGCCCGCCGGCCGGTCGCAAAATCTGGTTGCGGATCAAGTCCGCGACCGCCTGCATCGCCGCCTTGCCGGCTTGCCCGTGGTCCTCGCGCAGGTCGTCGCGCCAGGTGCCGTGCGGGTCATCGCGGGCGGTGTAGTAGCTGCCGCCGGCGGCGCCGACGACTTTGCGTTCACTGCCTTCGAGCGCCTGGGTGGGCATTGGCCCGCTGTACAAGTTGACGATGTGGCGAACGCCGGCCGCGTGCACCAGGCTGCCGACACAGCTGTCGGCGCTTTCGGGGTCCGGCGTAAACGCGGTGCGCACCAGCAACAGTGGCTTGCCGTCGGCACCTTTGGCGTCCCCCAACCGAGCAGCGCCCAGGTTGTGCATCTGGCCGTCCAGGATCTGGGTCAACACCAGACGCCAGAACACGGTGTCCACCATCTGTTTGCGCACGGCTTCGCGTTTGTCGTCGGGCACCACGACCCCTTGCCGGCCCAGTTCATCCAGGATTTGCCCGGCGGTAAAGCGGGCGTCGGCGCGCAAGGTCGTACTCCAGCGCTGGCGCGGCAGGCAGCGCAGCAACGCGGGGTCCACGCCAGCCGCGGCAAAGACCTCCGCCTCGGCTGCCAAAAGCGACTCCGCCGCGGCGGGTGCTGCCGGCGGAGGCGGAGCGGTTTGTGCAGCACCGCAGCCGCTGACAAAGGCACAGAGCGCGGCCAGACCGATGACTGCCCGTATCAGGCTAGCGCGACGGCCCATGGTCCCCTCCGGTCTGCAGTTCGATCTCACCGCCGTGGCCTGTGCGCTCGCACAGGTCCACGCGGACGCCAAACTGCTTTTCCAACGCCTTGACCGACCCGGCCAGCTGGTCGCCCAGGATGGCGGCCACCCGCGCTGGCGCCTGGACCTTGATGACCGCCGTTTGGCTGCCCGCCGCGGACAGCGCGGTGCGCAGGCGACCGAGCGTCTCGATGGCCAGGTCGGATGAACTGCGCACGAAGCCGCGCGCGTGGCAGGTCGGACAGGGTTCGGTCAGCCGATCGGCCAGGCTTTCGCGCACGCGCTTGCGGGTCAGCTGCACGGTGCCGAATTCGCTGAGCTTGCCGACGCGCACGCGGGCCCGGTCGCGCGCCAGCTCGTCGGCGAACACCCGCTCCAAGGTGCGCTTGTCTTCTGCGCGCTTCATGTCGACGAAGTCGACAATGACCAGACCGCCCACGTTGCGCAGCCGCAGTTGGTGGGCAATCGCTTTGGCGGCCTCACTGTTGAGCGCCAGCACGGCGTCGTCGCGCGCGCCGGCGCCCACCTGTTTGGCCGAGTTGACGTCGATGACGGTCATCGCCTCGGTGCGCTGCACCACCAGTTCACCACCGGAAGGCAGGTGCACCTTGGGCTCGGTCGCCTGGCGCACCCAGCGGTCCAACCCAAAAGTCGCGAAAAGCGGCAGCGAGCCCTGGTGCACTTTGACTTCGGGCCGCGCATCGGGATGAAAGCGCCGCACAAAGGTCGCCACCCGGTCCAGGTCGCCGCGATCGCTGATCCACACGGCCTGGGTCTGCGGGCCGACCATGTCGCGCAGGGCGCGCAGCACGAGATCCAGGTCGTCAAACAAGAAGCTCGGACCGGTCGCAGCCTCGAACCGCGTGCGGATGTCGGCCCACTGCCGCGCCAGGAACCCGATGTCCTCCGCGAGTTCAGCTTCGGTCGCGCCCTCGCCAACCGTGCGCACGATCGCACCGCAACCGGGTGGCAGGTACTTCTTGGCGATCGCCTGCAGCAGCGCCCGCTCGGCCGGGTCGTCGATCATTTTGCTGACGCCCACCTGCGGCTCGCGCGCCAACAGCACCGCGTTGCGACCGGGCAGCGAGACATAGGTGGTGACCCGCGGGCCTTTCTTGGCCA